>JAEUVL010000787.1 GCA_016786965.1 Chitinophagaceae bacterium | reverse complement strand
AAACACGATATCCGCTATTACTCCCAATGAAAACACAAACCGGAACATGGCTTGTTTCCGCGGGTTACTTAGATTGATGCCCGGTTCTGTTGCCGGCAATTGGATAATGGCTGTACCGGTCTGCCTGTCCATTTCACAGGTCAGCGGGTGGCGCAGTATACTATCAAACACATGGTATTTGTTTAAACCAAAACCTTCCAGCTTGTACCGGTTTTGAGACAAGGGTACCCCCCGTTCGCCCCGTATACTTCTTGTTTCATCCTGCTGAACAGATTTGCACAGTCCCGTCAAAGTCCCGCTATAATTATGATCGGCCAAATGCCTCACGGGACCCAGCGCTATGTTTACCATACGTGAAGCCATGGTACAGGCTTTCCATTCCTGGTTATTTTCACGGGTGCGTACGAAGTTGGGATGGGTCCGGATCCTGTCGCGGCTGGCACCGCCTTTTGTTCTCAGTACTATACGATCAACGCCCTGCATACGGTAGGCGCTCAGATCGCCCAGGCTACCGGTGTAGCCAGGGCCGTTTGCTAACATTGCCATAGGGTAAGAATATTTTATCCTACCAGACCTTGAAGTATAAGATTGGCTGCTTGCAGTTCAGGTATTAACAGGGTTTTAAGACCCGGATAAAAGGGAAATGAAACGCAGATGACCCATAGATAAGCCGCTTCTTATATACCGGCTTATCACCGGCTTATCATCGACTTATCACCGGCTTATCACCGGCTTATCTATATGGGAACGTGAGGGGAAAAAGGAATAAAGAGTATGGTGAGAATGGAACTACCGTGAAAAGAGGAAGAATGGTAAGGAAAAAAAGGTATCGTAGAATTTACGGCACTTATAAAAATACCCTTTTTTTAGTATTGGAAGCGGCGTGACGCAGACGTAAATTTAGATTGCAAAAAAATCAGAAAACAAGCAATTGTATTTACTAAATACCAAAACTATATTATGAACTACTTCTACCTGCGTCCTAAAAATAAGTCTTTGCTATTCATCGAAGATAAGATAGCCCGTGATGCTGTTATTAATAACATCCTGGCTCTCAGGGCTTCTTTAGATAAAGAGATCCCTGACAAAAAACTCACTGGGAACCTTGTACTGGGGACCTGGAACATTCGGGAATTTGGAAATACCAAATATAATGGCCGGATGACAGAGTCGTTATATTATATTGCTGAGATCATATCAAGATTTGACCTGATTGCCATACAGGAGGTGAGAACAGATATGGCAGAGTTTAATCAAATGCTTAATATATTGGGAGAGGATTATGGTGTGCATGTAAGCATAGTTACCCAGGGGAAATCTGGAAATAGCGAAAGGCTGGCTTTTCTGTACGATAAGCGAACCGTATCCTTCAAGAATATAGCAGGCCAGGTTATTTTACCAAAAACAACAAAACAGCAAGATCAGTTTGCCCGTGCGCCGTATGTGATCCGCTTCCAGTCGGGTTGGATAAAGTTTGATATAGCCACCGTGCATATTTACTATGGAGATGATGTGAAAAGCGGCGCTAAATACAAGAAGAGGGTAGAGGAGATTGGCCAGATAGTAAAGTATTTCTCTGATTTTTATATAAATGACAAGGGAAAGAATGAGGCTGATAATATGTTCATTTTGGGAGACTTCAATATCGAGGATACCAAATCAGATACCTATAAGGCGGCCACTTCTGCACGGTTTGCAATACCAGATTCTATCTTGAATGGCAATCTACCCGGCAGCAACCAACTGCAAACGAAGATTTATGATCAGATACTGTACTATAGCAAGTACAATAACATCAAGTTTAGTGCGGCCGGTGTATATAACCTGTACGATACAGTGTTTAATGACTTTTCGCAGTACCAGGAACGCATTGAGGCCCACTACGGTAAAAAGCTGGCGAAGAAGGATTTTACAGATTTTCGGTCGTACCAGATGAGTGACCATCTGCCACTCTGGATCGAGATGAAAACGGACCTGGCGGATAGCTACCTCGAGTATATAAAGAAATCGGCACAATGATCTTGACTTTTAGCTGAGAAATGGAATAAAGCTTCAGAGACTTTGGTAAAACAAGGGAATTACTTAATCCAGATCAATTACCATAAGCTCATATGTGGCATTGTGTTTGCAAGACATACCGTCGAAGTTTTCTCCGTTTTTAAGATTCTTCGTTGGCCGTCTGGCTGATTTATGAAAAACACAATGTTCTAAGGGTTAAGGACTCAGCAATGGGTCCTTATTTTTTGTAGCTGATAAATTGACAATCAGGATGATAGCAACATTTCAGAAATGGAATAACAAGTTTGTCCACAACGTAGAAAATTCTTTCCCAACTATTTGGAAGGTATGACTCCCGCCCCTACCTTTGCACTCCCAAAAGAAAATTGGGTATTCACACATGTCGCAGCGAATCAGAATCAAATTACAGTCTTACGATCATAACCTGGTAGATAAATCAGCAGAAAAGATCGTAAAAACAGTACGCAGTACCGGAGCAGTGGTTACAGGTCCAATTCCCCTGCCAACCCGCCGGAAAATATTTACAGTTTTGCGTTCCCCGCACGTAAATAAGAAGAGCCGTGAACAGTTCCAGTTAGCCACGCACAAGCGTTTGCTGGATATTTACACGTCTTCAAGCCGTACAGTGGATGCGTTGAGCAAACTGGATCTGCCCAGTGGTGTGGAAGTAGAGATCAAAGCGTAGTACTCCGGGCCCGCAAGGGAACACGGAATTAGTTCTTATAAATTGATACAAAATTTTGCTACCTCTCAATCCTGACCTTGTTAGGAGAAAAGAGCTCTGGCTGATAAACATAAAACAAGCCATTCAGGGTTTGTTTACTACCGGTACTTCCCCATAAAGGAAAAGGTCGGTGGCAAACGGGGATTGACGCCCCGGTTCGTGTTCCCCACGAACCGATGTGGTTAGCGTAAAAGCTAGCCATGGTATGTCCCAATAATCCTGCAGGCATAAATTGAACAAACATGAAAGGTATTATTGGGAAAAAAATCGGGATGACCAGTGTATTCGACCCCGCAGGTAAGCAAACAGCCTGTACTATCATTGAAGCCGGCCCCTGTGTGGTAACACAGGTAAAGACAAAAGAGTCTGACGGATACAATGCTCTCCAACTTTCTTTTGGTGAAAAGAAAGAAAAGAATGCCACTCTGGCAGAAAAGAACCACTTCGCAAAAGCGCAAACCGCTCCAAAAAAATTCTCTAAAGAGTTCAGAGATTTCTCAATCGAAAAAAATATTGGTGAAACTATTTCAGTTGACATTTTCGCAGAAGGCGAAACTGTGGAAGTAGTTGGTACTACAAAAGGTAAAGGTTTCCAGGGTGTTGTAAAGCGCCACGGTTTCCATGGTGTGGGACAGCAATCACACGGTCAGCACGACCGTCAGAGAGCTCCCGGTTCACTTGGTAACTCTTCCGACGCCAGCCGTGTTATGAAAGGCATGAAAATGGCCGGTCATACAGGTACTGATCGTGTAAAACTGAAGGGCCTGAAAGTGATCAAGATATTCGCTGATAAGAATTATATCCTTGTCAGTGGTTCTGTACCAGGTCATAACGGTTCGATTGTATTAATCCAGAAGTAAAGACAAGGCATGTCTTATCTCCTGAAAAGAGAAATCATGCCGCAAAACATACAAAATGCAAGTTGAAGTTTTAAATAGCAAAGGAATAGCAACCGGTAGAACGGTGGAACTGCCAGAAGAGATATTTGGTGCAGAACCTAATAACCACGTAATCTACCTGGCTGTAAAACAATACCTCGCCGCTCAGCGTCAGGGTACACACAAAGTAAAGACCCGTGCCGAAGTACAGGGTGCCAGTAAGAAACTGCACCGTCAGAAAGGTACTGGTGGAAGCCGTAAGGGTAATATCCGCAACCCTTTATACAAAGGTGGTGGTACCATCTTCGGTCCTAAGCCGCACTCGTATGATATCAAATTGAACCGCAAGGTGAAAGACCTCGCCAAGATATCTGCATTAAGCTATAAAGCAAAGGATAATGCGATCGTGGTGGTAGAAGATATCACTATGGATACTCCTAAGACAAAGTCTTTTGTAGATATCATGGGTAACCTGAAAGTTGCAGATAAAAAAGCAATGTTCATCATGCCTGAGAATAATGAAAATGTACAGTTGTCTATTCGCAATATCCCTTCTGTTCTGGGTGTATTGCTGAGCGATATCAATACATACGACATCGTGAATTCTGAAGTGCTGGTATTGACAGAGAGTGCCGCCAAGATCTTTTCAGACGACGAAAAAGCAGAAGCCTAATTAAAAACATTCTAAAGAGGAAGCAATGAAACTTTCAGAAGTACTGATAAAACCCATTTTGACCGAAAAAGCAAATGCTCAGCAGGATAAACTGCGCCGCTATGCTTTCAAAGTGGCTAAGAAAGCAAATAAACTGGAAATCAAAAAGGCTATTGAGAGCTTTTACGGTGTTACTGTAACTGGTGTTAATACAGCCGTGGTTCCCGGTAAAAATAAAAGCCGCTTTACAAAAGCTGGTGTAATCTCAGGCCGCAAGCCTGCGTATAAAAAAGCATTTGTAACAGTGGCAGAAGGAGAGAATATCGATTTGTATTCGAATATTTAATCTCCTGACAGCTTTCCGAATAGGAGAGCAGCAAGAATGGCAATCAACCGCCGCGAAGTGTTGCAATGATTATTAAAAATTGGAATTTAAAAGATGGCACTAAGAAAATTTAAACCTATCACAGCTGGCACCCGTTGGAGAATCGGTAATGCGTATGCTGAGGTTACTACAAATGTTCCTGAGAAGAGCCTGGTAGAAGCGAAACCAAGAACTGGTGGTCGTAACTCTTCTGGTCACTTATCCATGCGCTATAGAGGCGGTGGTCATAAGAAGAAATATCGTATTATCGATTTCAAACGAAATAAAGCGGGAGTTGCTACTGTAGAATCGATTCAGTATGACCCGAACAGGACTGCTTTCATCGCCCTGCTGAATTATGCAGATGGTGAAAAGCGTTATATCCTTGCCCCCCAGGGATTAACAGTCGGCGCTACTGTAGAGAGCGGTGCTGATGTGGCTCCTGAGGTTGGTAATGCGCTCCCCATGAAGAATATGCCTTTAGGTACTAATGTGCACAATATAGAAATGCAGCCTGGGCAGGGCGGTAAGCTGGCCCGCAGTGCTGGTTCTTCTGCACAGCTGACCAACAAAGAAGAAAAATATGCTATCCTGAAAATGCCTTCCGGTGAATTGAGGAAAGTTTTGGTAAACTGTTATGCTACAGTGGGTGTAGTAAGCAACAGCGACCACTTCCTTCAAAGTATGGGTAAAGCCGGCCGCAACAGGTGGAAAGGTATCAAGCCAAGAAACCGTGGTGTGGCAATGAACCCGGTAGACCACCCGATGGGTGGTGGTGAAGGTAAAGCTTCCGGTGGTCAGCCCCGTTCCAGGAATGGTCAGTACTCAAGAGGTTTGAAAACAAGAACCAAAGGGAAAGGCAGCGACAAGATGATCATCCAGCGTAAGAACGGAAGTAAGCTGGCGAAATAAGTAAGCGAATGGGTAAGCAGGATAATGTGAAAATTAGATTCTTGTTTACTCTTAACAGATAAAAATTTTGATCGTGGAAATCATTTTCACATTTCCACAATTTCAAATTTTCAAATTAATAAAATGGCACGTTCGATTAAAAAAGGTCCTTACATAGCTACACATCTTGAGAATAAGGTAATGGCTATGAACGAAGGCAAAAACAAAAAAGGTGTAATTAAGACCTGGAGCCGCCGGTCTACAATTTCACCTGATTTTGTAGGACACACTTTTGCTGTGCATAATGGCAACAAATTCATCCCTGTTTATGTAACAGAATTCATGGTAGGGCATAAACTTGGTGAATTTGCACCGACACGCCAGTTCAAAGGACACTCTAAAAAAGAAGGATAAATAAAACAGTTTAATGTTTAGAAGTTTAAAGGTGAAAAGTTCAGTTGTAGCTTATAACCTTAAACCTCAAACCTTAAATCTCAAACAGATAAAAAATGGAAGCAGTAGCTAAACTGAGAAATTACCCAACATCGCCCCGTAAAATGCGCTTACTTGCTGATCTTATCCGTGGTCAGAAGGTGGAGAAAGCATTGGCAGAGCTGGAACATAACCCTAAGCATCCTGCAGTACCTCTGCGTAAACTTGTATTGAGTGCTATCAATAACTGGAAGCAGAAGAATGAAGGCGGCGATGAGAGTCAACTGGTGGTAAAGACAATATTTGTGGATGGTGCCAGGTCTTTAAAGCGCATGCGTCCTGCACCGCAAGGTCGTGGATACCGTGTGCGTAAGCGCAGCAACCATGTAACAGTGATAGTGGATACAAAAGAAACAAAATAACAAAACGAATTAATAAACCAATAACATGGGTCAAAAAGCAAATCCGATTGGTAACAGGTTAGGTATCATCCGTGGGTGGGAATCTAACTGGTACGGCAGCAAGAAAGATTACGCTGGCAAACTGATCGAGGATCACAAAATCAGAACTTACCTGAATGCCCGTATTAACAAAGGCGGTATTTCCAAAATTGTTATTGAGCGTACGCTGGGTAAACTGATCATTACCATTCATACCTCTAAGCCTGGTATCATCATTGGTAAAGGTGGTGGTGAGGTTGACCGTATTAAAGAAGAGCTGAAGAAGCTGACTGGCAAAGACGATGTGCAGATCAATATCCTCGAGATTCGCCGTCCTGAGCTGGATGCGATGATCGTAGGAGACACTATTGCCCGCCAGATCGAAAACCGGATCAACTTCAAGAGAGCTACCAAAATGGCCATTGCTTCTGCACTTCGTATGGGTGCTGAGGGTATTAAGATAAAATTGAGTGGTCGTCTAGCCGGGGCAGAGATTGCCCGTAGCGAAGAATTCAAGCAAGGTCGTGTGCCACTGCACACATTCCGTATGGATATCGATTATGCAAACGTATTTGCACAAACCGTGTACGGTAAGATCGGTATTAAGGTATGGATATGTAAAGGTGAAGTACTGGCTAAAAGAGATCTGAACCCGAATTTCATAGCAGGTGGCAAGAACGAAGGTGGCGGAGTTGGTGACAGAAGAGAAAGAAGGGATGACAACCGTGGCGACCGTCGGGATGATCGCAGAGGTGGTGGAGACCGCAGAGGCGGTGGTGGAAGAAGGAATTAATGTGTAGTGTCCGGGTGTGATAATGTGAAAATTAAAGGTCACGCCTGTTCTAAAAAGATAAAATTTTGATAGTGGAGATCATTTTCACATTTCCACATTTTCAAATTTTCAAATTGATTTAAAATGTTACAACCGAAAAGAACGAAGCACAGGAAAATGCAGAAAGGTCGTATGAAAGGCGACGCTAAAAGAGGAACAACAATTTCCTTTGGCTCCTTTGCGCTGAAAGCATTGGATCAGCACTGGATAACTGACCGCCAGATAGAAGCGGCCCGTCAGGCACTGACCCGTGAAATGAAAAGAGAAGGTAATGTGTGGATCCGCATTTTCCCTGATAAACCAATTACTGCCAAACCAGCAGAGGTAAGGATGGGTAAGGGTAAAGGTAACCTGGAGTACTGGGCTGCTGTAGTAAAACCCGGGCGTATCATTTTTGAAATTGATGGCGTAAGCGAGCAGGTGGCCCGTGCTTCATTGGCCCTTGCAGCCGGTAAACTGCCAATTAAAACTAAGTTCATTGTACGCCGTGACCTGGTTACAGCGTAATAATCAATAAATCGAATAGCGATGTCAAAGAAAGCAGATTTTGTAAAAAGCATCCATGGAATGAATGAGCAGGACCTGATGGCCCGCCTGGAAGAAGACAAACAAAGGTTAAAAAAACTGGAGTTTGCTCATACGATATCTCCATTGGAGAATCCAATGACCATTCGTGGATTACGCAGGGAAATAGCCCGTCTGAAAACGGAATTGAAGTTAAAACAACAGCAAGCATAAATGAAGTTTAAAGTTGAACGGTTAAAGTGGAAGGTTCAGGAGGACCCGAAACATTAAACCCGAAACATTAAACCCTTAAACTCAGATAAATGGAAGCAAGAAATTTAAGAAAGACCAGGATTGGCGTGGTAACCAGCAACAAAATGGCAAAGACCATTACTGTGGCTGTGGAAAGAAAAGTAAAACACCCGATCTATGGTAAGTTCGTAAAGAAAACCACAAAGTTCCATGCTCATGATGATAAGAATGAGTGCAGTATTGGTGATGTGGTAAAGATCATGGAGACCCGTCCGTTGAGCAAAACAAAGCGCTGGAGACTGGTGGAAGTGGTAGAGAAAGTGAAATAACAATGTAAAATGCTGAATGATGAGTTATGAATGCATTCCACGAGAGGTTTGCAGATAAATTCAAAATTCAAAATTCAAAATTCAAAATAATAATAAGATGATTCAGCAAGAAAGCCGGTTAAATGTAGCGGACAACAGTGGTGCCAAAGAGGTGCTTTGTATCCGGGTACTCGGCAACAGCGGACAGCGTTATGCAAGGATCGGCGATAAGATCGTAGTAACAGTAAAAGATGCTATACCACAAGGCGGTATCAAAAAAGGTACAGTTGCTAAAGCGGTAATCGTACGCACTACTAATAAATTGCGTCGTAAAGATGGTTCTTATATCCGTTTTGATGACAATGCGGTGGTGATACTGAACCAGTCTGACGAACCCCGCGGTACCCGTATTTTCGGGCCGGTGGCCAGGGAGTTGAGAGACAAGGGTTATATGAAGATCATTTCATTGGCGCCTGAGGTTCTGTAAAATATTTTTACCATCGTCTCCTGATGAATAGAGAACAGGAAGATGAGGGGTGCGACGCAAGGGACGATGATCAGGGAACCAAAGCCGAAAACAAAAAAGTAAATCATTCCGCAAAAACGGAGTAAAGAATAGAAAAAATGAAAGCAAGATTTAAACCGAAGTACAATATCCGCAAAGGCGACAATGTGGTGGTAATTACAGGTGATGATAAGGATTTATCAAAACCACGTGTAGTAAGGGAAGTATTGGTGGAAGAAGGTAAAGTGATCGTAGAAGGGGTAAATATTATCACCAAGCACACTAAACCATCTGCACAAAATACCAAAGGCGGTATTGTAAAGAAGGAAGCCCCCATCCACATCAGTAATGTGATGCTTTGGGATGCTGCCCAGAAAGCTGGTGCCCGTGTGACCCGTGTGAGAAAAGATGGTAAAACAGAACGAGTGTTTAAAACAACAAAAACTCAGGGAGGTAAAAAATAATGAGCACAAAAACATATACCCCGAGACTGGCAGATAAGTACAAAAAAGATGTTGTACCTGCGTTAGTAAAGAAATTCGGTTATGATTCTGTAATGCAGGCTCCCAAGCTGGAGAAGATATGCCTGAACCGTGGCGTGAATGGTGCCGTTTCTGACAAGAAACTGGTTGACATCGCACTGGATGAATTGACTACAATTGCTGGTCAAAAGGCCGTGGCTACTATGTCAAAAAAGGACATCTCTAACTTCAAACTGCGTAAGAATATGCCGATTGGCGCAAGGGTTACACTGCGTGGAGAAAAGATGTATGAGTTTCTGGATCGCCTGATCGCTGTAGCGCTGCCCCGTGTACGTGACTTCAAAGGTGTGAATGAGAAAGCTTTTGATGGCCGCGGTAACTACACATTAGGTGTTACGGAGCAGATCATCTTCCCGGAGATCGATATCGACAAAGTGAACAAGATCACTGGTATGGATATCACTTTTGTAACTACTGCGAACACAGACGAAGAAGCATACGAATTACTGAAGGAATTAGGTATGCCTTTCAAAAACGCAACAAAAAATAGTTCTAACTAAAAGAATAAATAAACATGGCAAAAACATCAATTAAAGCCAGGCAAAAAAAGAGAGAGAAGATGGTTGCCCAGCATGCTGTTAAAAGAGCAGAGCTGAAAAAAGCAGGCGACTGGAAAGCTCTTGATGAACTGCCAAGAAACTCTTCCAGGGTTCGGTTGAAGAACCGTTGCCAGATCACTGGCCGTCCTAAAGGGTATATCCGCTACTTCGGTCTTTCAAGGATCATGGTAAGGGATATGGCATTGAATGGAAAAATTCCCGGCTTGAAAAAAGCAAGCTGGTAACAATGTCAATAGTGAAAGGTGAATAACCTCCCTGCTGACAGAAATAAATTTTTAAATTAAACTATCCAATTATCCCGATTCAAATCGGGACGTAGGAGGGCAAAAAATATGGTAACAGATCCTATAGCAGATTTCCTGACCAGAATCCGTAACGCACAAATGGCTGGTCACCGTGTGGTAGACATCCCTGCTTCTAATTTGAAGAAGCGTATGACAGAGATCCTGTACAACCAGGGATATATCCTGAAATACAAGTTTGAGGATGATAACAAACAAGGCGTAATCAAGATCGCTTTAAAGTACGATCCTTCTACTAAGCAGCCGGCTATCCAGAGCATGGAAAGGGTGAGTAGCCCTGGTCTGCGCCAGTATGCCAAACCTGCTGAGTTCCGCCGTGTAAAAAATGGATTAGGCGTGGCTATTCTGTCCACTTCAAAGGGTGTTATGACGGATAAAGATGCCAAAGCACAGAATGTAGGTGGCGAAGTTCTTTGCTACATCTATTAATAGAAAATTACTGATACATTAAGCCGAAACTATACTAGGCTGACCGGTCAGTAAACATTTAAATAAAAAGAAAAATAACTAATTATGTCTCGTATAGGAAAAAAGCCGGTCGTAGCTCCTAATGGTGTAACCATTTCAGTGGGTAAAGACAATGTGGTTACTGTAAAAGGACCAAAAGGTGAACTGAAGCAGGCGATTGACCGTGATATTACTGTAGAAGTAAAAGACGGTACTATCACTTTTGCACGCCCTACTGATCAGATACGCCATCGTGCTATGCATGGTTTATACCGTTCACTGGTTTCTAACCTGGTGAAAGGTGTTACTGATGGATATGAAAGAAAATTGGAACTGATCGGTGTGGGTTTCAAAGCAGCTAACCAGGGTAATATCCTTGATCTTGCTTTGGGCTATTCACACAATATCATTTTCGAAGTACCTAAAGAACTGAAAGTAGCTACGGCGCAGGAAAAAGGTCAGAACCCTATCATCACCCTCGAGGGAATTGATAAGCAATTGATCGGACAAGTAGCGGCCAAACTGCGCAGCCTGCGTAAGCCTGAACCATACAAAGGAAAAGGTGTTCGCTATGTGGGTGAAGTAGTACGCAAAAAAGCTGGTAAAGCGGCTGGTAAATAACAAATGTGAAAGTGTGGTAAATGTGCTAATGAGGAAATTAGCCCAGATCACCGGATTGTACTTCGTTTTCACATTCTCAAAATTTCACATTACTCCCTGGCAGAATCAGGGGACTAAAAATAGAAAGAGATGAACCCAAAAGTTAAATCACAAAGAAGACAGAACATCCGTTACAGAATCCGCCGTAAGATCGGTGAAGGCACGGCTCAGAAGCCCCGCTTGTCTGTATTCAGAAGCAATGCGGATATCTATGTACAATTAATTGACGATACAAAAGGCGAGACACTGGCTGCTGTATCATCAAAAGACAAAGCGATCCAGGCACAGAAGGCTAATAAAGTGGAAAAGAGTAAGATGGTAGGAGAGGCTATTGCCAAGAAAGCAATTGAACTGGGCATTAAGGATGTAACATTTGACCGTGGGGGTTATCTCTACCATGGCCGTGTGAAATCTGTAGCTGACGGAGCCAGGGAAGGTGGTCTTCAATTTTAATAATACTTTCAAACTTTTAATTATAAGTATATAATGTCAAAGCTTAACGTAAACAAGGTAAAAGCCGGCGACCTGGAACTGAAAGACAAGGTGGTAGCTATTAACAGGGTGGTAAAAACCACAAAGGGTGGCCGTGCCTTTAGTTTCTCTGCACTGGTAGTTGTAGGTAATGAGAATGGTGTGGTGGGGCATGGTCTTGGTAAAGCCAAAGAAGTTCAGGAAGCTATTACCAAAGGCATTGAGGATGCTAAAAAGAACCTCATTAAAGTTCCTGTAATGAAGGGTACGATCCCTCATGATCAGTGGGCTAAAGAAGGGGCTGCCAAGGTTTTGATCAAGCCGGCCGCTCATGGTACTGGTGTGATTGCCGGAGGCTCCATGCGTGCTGTTTTAGAAGCAGCGGGAGTTACCGATGTATTGGCAAAATCATTAGGCTCTGCTAACCCCCACAACGTGGTGAAAGCAACTTTTAAAGCATTGGCGTTGCTTCGTGAGCCAATCAATGTTGCCAAAACCCGTACCCTTGGTTTGAAGAAAGTTTTCAATGGCTAAACAGTTTATTGTTTGGTGTTCGATGCGAAAGAATGCTGACCCTAAACTTTGATCCTTAAAAGAATAAAAATGAAAAAGCTTAAAATAACATTGGTAAAAAGCCCTATCGACAGGTCTGAACGTCAGAAACTGACTTTGCAGGCACTGGGTCTGAATAAAACCAATTCTACAAAGGAAGTTGAATCTACCCCACAGATATTGGGCATGATACGCAAAGTAACTCACCTGCTGAAAGTGGAAGAATTGGCATAATCAGTAAATATGAAAATGTGTATATTTTATATTCACATTTTCTCATTAATAAAAGCGAGGGGTGATTCCCCGTCGAGTTAAAAATCAAAAAATGAAACTACACGAATTAAGACCTGCAAAAGGCGCAACGCACAAAGACAAAAGAGTAGGACGTGGTGATGGATCCGGACATGGCGGAACATCCGGAAAAGGTACAAAGGGCGGACAAAGCCGTGCCGGATATAAAAGCAAGATGGCTCATGAAGGTGGCCAGATGCCAATTCAACGCCGGATACCCAAGCGTGGATTTAAGAATCCACATCGTGTTGAATACAAAGTGCTTAATCTTGGCCAGGTAGAACAACTGGCGGAAAAATACAACCTGACTGAATTCACTCCCGAGACCTTGTATATTAACGGGCTGATCAATCAAACTGACAGGATCAAAATACTTGGCAATGGTGAGCTGAAAAGCAAATTCACCTTCAAAGTGAATGCCGTAAGCGAAAAAGCCAAAGCAGCGATTGAAGCAGCGGGCGGATCGGTGGAAATAGTAAAGTAATTTGACTAAATTGCAGCGACGCATCGAAAATGCGTCTTTTATTTATCCGCTGAAGCGGATGTTTTAAATGCTTTTAAATTTTTGAATCCCCGTGAAGAAATTAATACAGACACTAAAAAATATCTGGAGCATCGAAGAGTTGCGTGGTAAGATATTGTTCACCCTCATGATGATCGCTATCTACCGGGTGGGAAGCCATATAGTTTTACCAGGGATTGATCCAAACGCTATGACCAATGGCGGCGAGGGTAACACAGGTATTCTTGGTTTGATCGATGCTTTTTCGGGCGGATCATTCAGTAATGCTTCCATATTTGCCTTAGGTATTATGCCTTATATCTCTGCGTCCATCTTTATGCAGTTAATGACTGTATTGGTACCCAGCTTTCAGAAAATGCAGAAGGAGGGCGAAAGTGGACGGAAAAAGATCAATCAGTACACCCGTTACCTTACAGTAGCGGTAACAATTTTACAGGCATCCGCTTATGTTGGCTACCTGGAAGGACTGGCACAAGGATCTCCGGGAATGATCTATGGAAATTATCCTTTCCTGCTCTCTTCTATCCTTGTTCTTACAGCCGGTACCATGTTTGTAATGTGGATGGGTGAGAAGATCACTGATAAAGGTTTAGGCAATGGTACTTCTCTTATCATCATGATAGGCATCGTGGCCAGGCTTCCGCAGAACTTCCTGCAGGAGTTGAGTGCCAAATCCGTACGGAACGGGCAGATACTTGTATTCATCATAGAAATAGCTATTCTGATTGCTATCATCATGGGATGTATTCTGCTGATACAGGGTGTGAGAAAAGTGCCTGTGAACTATGCAAAGCAAATTGTGGGCAACAGGCAATTTGGAGGTGCAAGGCAGTTCCTTCCTTTAAAGGTGAACAGTGCCGGGGTAATGCCGATCATCTTCGCACAGGCTATCATATTTATTCCAACAATTTTTACCAATTTCAATACATCAGGCCAGAGTGGTTTCTTTGCTGCACTGACAGATCATAGCAATATCTGGTACATGGTGATTTATTCCATCGTGGTAATAGGATTTACTTTCCTGTACACAGCCCTTATCTTCAATCCCAAGCAGATTGCTGATAACTTAAAGCAAAACAACGGATTCATTCCCGGAGTAAAACCCGGGCAACCTACAGCTGACTATATCGGTGCGATCATGGATAAGATCACCTTCCCCGGAGCTGTATTGCTTGCCTTCGTAGGTATTTTGCCGGGTATCGCTCAGCGGTTAGGTGTTACCCAGCAGTTCTCTACTTTCTTTGGAGGTACTTCATTGCTGATCATGGTAGGTGTTATACTTGATACATTGCAGCAGATAGAAACTCAATTGTTGATGCGCCAGTATGATGGTTTGATGAAGAGTGGAAGAATACAGGGCCGCCAGACAGCCTCCGCAGTTCAGATGTAATTACAAGCTTTTATTTATAGGAACCCGGTAAGCAATACTTGCCGGGTTTTATTTTTTTAAAGATATTTGCAAAATATGATTCTCTACAAGACAAATGAGCAGGTGGAATTAATGAGGCAAAGTGCATTGCTGGTGAGCAAGACATTATCTGAAGTAGCTGGTTTGCTCAGGCCTGGAATTACCACTTTGTCTATCGATAAAACGATAGGAGAATTTGTCAGGGACCATAGTGCAATCCCTTCATTTCTAAATTATCATGGTTATCCTTTTAATTCATGTATTTCTGTGAATGATGTGGTGGTACATGGTTTTCCCGGTAAATATGAATTGAAGGAAGGCGATATAGTCTCTATAGATATTGGAGTGATTTTAAATGGCTGGCATGGAGATCATGCTTATACATTCGCAATTGGTGACCCCGGAGCAGCAGTTATGCAATTGATAGCTGTTACAAAGGAATCTCTTTACAAAGGGATTGAGAAAGCAGTGGCAGGCAACCGCATCGGCGATATTGCATTTGCCATACAGGAGCACACGGAGAAGAAACATGGTTACGGTGTGGTGAGAGAACTTGTAGGGCATGGTTTAGGAAAAAGCCTTCATGAGGATCCGCAGGTGCCTAATTATGGTAAACGGGGGAGTGGTCAAAAACTAAAGGAAGGTTTGGTGCTGGCCATTGAACCGATGATCAATATGGGTAAGAAAGATGTATACACTGATGATGATGGCTGGACCGTTCGTACCAAAGATGGAAAGCCTTCCGTTCATTTTGAACATGATGTTTGCATAAGAAAAGGCAAAGCTGATATCCTTTCTGACTATAGTTTAATAGAGAAGGTGGAACTGGCAAATCCCCACCTTTTTACTGGACAACCGGTAGCTGCTCTTACTGAGGGATAACTTCACTTTGGCTACAAGACGCGGTACTTAATTTCAACTCTGCTGTCTTTCCATATTTCCTGCGGACTTATATAGGTATCATTAAAAGGGAATATGACACCTGCCTTTGCAAAGGCATCTCTTACTAATTCTGAACAGATATAATTTTTATTCTTTTCTCTCTTTCCGATACGGAAGAGAATTCTTGTCATGATACGGAGGATCTCCCAGTTATCGTAGGGTCTGGTCAGTTCATCCAGTCCAAAACTAATTGCTTTATTAAGTTTCTCCTGCTCCAGATCAAAATTTAGTTTGGCAAGAACTATCTGGCCTTTATACGGCCGTCGTTTTCCCTTATAATCACGAATGTATTTTGACAAGGGGATAAGCCGGATACCAATTCTTGGTTCTGCTTCCAGAATCATTACCCGGCCAAGTTCATGATCCCTGTATACAATGGCCACATGGCTCCAGGCGCTTTTGGTCAGGCGTTGTATGATTCCAGAGAAGGTATAACTGCCCGAACTGAAGAAGATATGACCGGTTTTAAGGTGATCTCTTATTTTTTCATAAGGTATTACCGGTAATTCTTTGATCTGCTTTTTTGTGATTGGGGCTGCCAAAGTATATTAGTTTGTGTGTTGCGAACTTAGAAAATAAAACCAGCAGTAGCTATATATAATATTTTGGTTGAATATAATTAATGTGTAGTTTTGACATAATAAGCAAAAGCCGTATGAAAAGTAAAATTCTACAAACGATTTCTTTATTCTTATTCCTTTCAATAGCCGGAGTAAGCCGTTCTCAACAAGTATTTATGCAGGGATGGTATTGGGACTATCCTAAAACAGCCACCGGGAAGAGCTGGGCTGATACTCTTCGGTTAAAAGCCGCTGCTCTCAAGCAAGCAGGTATTTCTCATATCTGGTTTCCTCCACATGCGGTAGCCAGTTTTGGCACCAACAGTAATGGATATGATCCCAAAGACCTTTTTATTGGTAACCAAACTACAGGTCTTGGTACCCGTCCGGCTTTGAATTCTATGTTAAGCGAATTCACTAACCAGGGAATAGTACCAGTAGCTGATGTCATTTATAACCACCGGGATGGCGGAGCACCAGAAGTAAATACGCCTGTAAAAAATTATATCACCAACTTTTATACTGCCGCCAAGGAACCCTTTCCTTCTGACAGGTTTCGTTGCGCCCTTCCGCTTGGCGGAAGTTCTGGCAATGGTGCCGGAGATTACTATTTCAAAATAAGTTCGAAAACTGGCGATAACCGTTTTAATGGGTATGGTTACAGGATATACATGCAAACAAACACCGTTGGCTTTCAGGGCCTGCCGGCATTAACCGAATCTGAGCCAAATGGTGGTGGTGATTGCGGTCAGCCAAATAATACTGCCCAATTAGGCCGTGATATGAACGCTATAGTAGAAACTAATACGGGCTGCAACACGGATGAATTCAGACTTACCCTTACCGCAGGTGATTTTAATGCTGCAGGAGATACTTTATTTATTTATCTGAACAACTCAGGCGGATATTCTGACCATCGTATTTATGGCGTTTACAGTGCCCCCCGGGGACAGGATATTGTCTCAGATATCTTATACCAGACCTATACAGACTATTCAAATATGCCCAGTGGAAGGGGGCAAATGAATTTTGATTTTTTTAAACCTAATACCGCTAATGCCGCAACCACATTTCTAAATGGTGATTGGGACGGTATGTATTTCTTTTATGATTATGACCAGTTTCAAAAGCGAACAAAGGATACACTGATCGAGTACACTAAATGGAACTGGTCCGAGCTTGGAGTGAGGGGTTTTCGTATGGATGCAGTAAAGCATTTTACACCTGAATTTGTCGGCGATCTGCTTGATAGTCTTCACCATTATGGTATGGACCCTTCCATGGTGGTGGGAGAATGGTACAGTACAAATGCGAGCGAACTGAGTGGATGGATAACTAACGTAAAGAGCTTCATGAATGCTGGTACGCAAGCGGCTATCAACCCCAAAATATTTGATTTTACTCTTCGTGAAAATCTGCGGCAAGCCTGCGATAATGGAGGCTTTGATGCACGGAATATATTTAATGGCAGTCTTCGGGATGCTGCCGGTATGAGTGGCTTTAATGTAGTAACATTTGTGAACAATCATGATTTCAGAGATGCATCAGGTTTTGCTTCGCTGATCAGGAACAATCCCAACCTGGCATATGCATACATACTTACCAATAACCAATTAGGTGTTCCAACTATTTTCTATCCGGATTACTATGGCTACCCAGCCCCGTCTGGTGGATTGTATTCATACCACCCCATTACTTTGCCTCCATATAATACTGAGATAGACAGGCTGCTGCAGGTGCTTAAGCTATACATCAACGGATCACCTTCTGTCGATTATCTAAACCGATTCAGTACACCTTACTCCAGTAATTTTATTCAGGGGTCTTCTGATAAAGCGCTTATTTATCAATTGCAGGGTTTTGGAGGAAACGGGAACCGGGATGTAATAGTGGCCATTAATTTTGGGAATACTACTTTACGGGTTGATCATGGAATTAATACCCGCGGAGGATTAATAACACCCGGTACCAGTTTTACAGACATACTTGGCCGTTCAGCTTTTCCATTTCAGGTAGTGAACGGAAGTAACCAGGTATATATTGAATTGCCGGCACACAGCTATTCAGTGTGGGTACAAGGCAGTTTAGTAGTACTGCCGGTCTCGTTATCAGCTTTTACAGCACAACCGATTGAGAGGTCAGTGTTGCTGAACTGGGAGGTTGGTGAGAACGAGAATATCTTCTCCATAGAGGTTCAGCGGGCCGAGGATGGTGTTCACTTTACTACTCTTACATCTTTGCCAGCTAAATCTGGCTCCGGAACCATTGCTTACACACATACAGACCGGTCGCCAAAACTCAATACAGGGCTTTTGTACCGTATAGTTTTGCATAAAAAAGACGGGCAGAAGGTTGTATCAGAAATGAGACTTGTGAGGATAAACAGCGATGAAATGAAAGTCGTAATTAATGGTAATCCTGTAAGGCACGATTTGAAATTCACCATAACCAGTATGGAGGGAAAAATAGTAGAGGCTATTATTGTTAATGCAGCAGGAACTGAGGTGCAGCGAAAAAGATTTTCGTTATCATCCGGATCATCAAATCTGTCGCTGCCTTCATCAGCTTTGCCCGCTGGAAATTACCAGTTAATCATCAGTGACGGAAACTTCCGAAAGACAGTTCCTTTCATCCGGCAATAGGATTATGGGGAGTTAAATCAGCTATTTTTGTGAAAAAGTTAGCTTGAAGCAATTGATCGTAATTGGTGGGGGCGCATCAGGTTTTTTCTGTGCTGTAAATGCGGCCAGGATAAATCCGGGATTGAAAGTAATTCTGGCAGAGAAATCCGGAAAGCTTTTATCAAAAGTAAAAGTGAGCGGGGGAGGCCGTTGTAATGTTACCCATGCTTGTTTTGATATAGCGGAGATGAGCAAAAAATATCCCCGGGGTAGCAATTTCGTTAAGAAAGCATTTCATCAATTTTTTACAACCGATACCATCAGCTGGTTTGAAGAAAGAGGAGTAAAACTCAAGGAGGAAGCTGATGGAAGAATGTTCCCTGTTACTAACTCATCACAAACTATTATTGATTGTCTGCTACATGAGGCGAGATTGTATGGCGTAGAGATACTGATGAATACCGAAGTAAGAAAGATAGAGAGGCAGGAATCGGGCTTTACTATTCATTTTTCAAATCAGAAAACGCAGTTGGCAGACTTTATTTGTTTGGCTGCTGGTGGCTATCCAAAGGCATCTATGTTTGACTGGCTGACTGAATTAGGGCATACTATTGAGGAACCTGTCCCTTCCTTATTCACCTTCAATATTCCCGGACACCCCATTCGGGAACTGATGGGAGTAAGTGTGGCAAATACAAGGGTGAAAATAGCCGGAAGCAAACTGGAGCAGGAAGGGCCATTGCTGATCACCCACTGGGGATTGAGTGGCCCGGCAGTACTAAAACTAAGTGCCTGGGGTGCCCGGGAACTGGCCACTGAGAATTATACATTTAAAATATTGGTGAATTGGCTATCGAATTATAACGAGCAGCAACTGGTAACAAGATTTCAAACCCTTCGGTTTGAGATAGCTACTCAAAAAGTGGCGAATAAGAACCCGTTTGGGTTGCCACAACGGTTGTGGGAGTTTTTGCTGGAGCAAACGGCGATCAGTAAAGAACTCCGCTGGGCAGATCTTCCTGTAAAAGAGAGCAATAAGTTGGTCAAAAATCTATGTGCTGGCGAATTTGATGTAAAAGGGAAGACGACATTCAAAGAAGAATTTGTAACCGCAGGCGGTATCAAGTTGGGTGAAATTGACCCGAATACGATGATGAGCAGGAAAATACCGGGGTTGTATTTTGCCGGGGAAGTAATGGACGTGGACGGGGTGACCGGCGGATTTAATTTTCAGCATGCCTGGACGAGCGGATTTATTGCCGGGAAAACAATCGCAGAAACCTCCTGAGTAATCCCAGCGTATATTATTCCATGCAAATAAGTGTCATCATACCGGTTCATAATGAGGCTGCAAATATTGCGCAGCTAGTTACTTATCTTCTTCAAAATAGCCGGCAATGTGTGGCAGAAATAGTAGTAGTAGATGCCGGAAGTACTGATGAAACCCTTGCGTTTTCCAGGAAAGCAGGTGCAACAACTGTGCTTTCACCGCAAAAAGGCAGGGCGGCACAAATGAACTACGGCGCATCATTGGCTAAAGGCGATATATTGTATTTCGTTCATGCAGATACTTTTCCACCAGAGTCTTATGTTACGGATATAGTTAATGCTGTAAACAATGAATATGATCTTGGCCGCTACCGCACAAAGTTCAATTCAAGAAAATGGTACCTTAAAGTAAATGCCTGGTTTACCCGTTTTGATTGGTTCATTTGTTATGGGGGAGATCAAACACTTTTTATCACCCGTATTTTATTTGAAAAGCTGGGTGGTTTTATAGCCACAATGAAAATAATGGAGGAATATGAGTTTACAAAGAGGGCAAGGCTTAATCGCCGGTATAAGATATTTTCTAAATGCGCATTGGTTTCTGCCCGTAAATACGACACTAATAGTTGGTGGCGGGTACAAATGGCGAACAGGAAAATAGTGAAAATGTATAAAAAGGGGGCCAGCCAGGAAGATATGGTTTCAGCGTATAAACGACTGCTTGATTACAGGTAAATTATTTTAACTCTTTTATACACGCGGTGAAAAGGTTACTTAATACCTTATCAGCTTTGCCAGCTATTTGAATGATCTCTGGAATATTAACCGGTTGCAGGTTGTCAGGATCGCACTCATCAGTTATGACACTTATAGCTGCACATTTTAAGCCAACCTGGTTGGCCACTATCACTTCAGGTACGGTGCTCATGCCTACCATATCTGCGCCCATAGCTCTAAGCCAACGGTACTCTGCCTTGGTTTCCAGGTTAGGGCCCATTACTGAAACATAGATTCCTTTTTTGACGCTTGTATTTTGCAAAACAGCAATACGTTCAATGGATTCAGCCAAAGCCCGATCATAAGGATGGGACATGTCTGTAAAACGCTGGCCAAAAGCAGGATTGTTTAAGCCCCTTAATGGGTTGTCAGGCAATAAATTGATATGATTTTCCAGCATCACCAGGTCGCCTTTTTTATAAGCAGGGTTCATACCCCCCGCTGCATTGCTCAGAAAAAGATATTCCACCCCCATTTCTTTCATTACCCTTATTGGAAATGTAATTTGCTGCATACTATATCCTTCGTAATAATGAAAACGGCCCTGCATTGCCACAACCTTTACATTGCCGATTTTTCCAAAAAGGAGATGGCCTTTATGAAACTCCACTGTAGCTTCCGGAAAGTTTGGTATTTCTGAGTAGGGCACAGAAACTGCGTTCTCAATTTTTTCTGCCATAGTGCCAAGCCCTGTCCCCATTACTATACCTGCAAGGGATTGATGGAAGCCTTGGGCCTTCAGAAATAATGCAGTTTCGGTCACTAATTCAGGGGTGAGGGTCATATAAACAATATTAAGTACTTAAATCTTTTGCCGTTAAATTTACGTTTATAGTTTGCTATCAGTTTGACCAGCTATTCAACGAAGTACATGAAATTAATCATTCTTCTCCTTTCGATTTTGGCAAAATTCTCTTTGCAGGCACAAACAGGCTATATGATAAATGATATGGTCAATGATTTTCCCATTTCTAAAGTGCTTAACTCATCTGCAACATCTTCCTCATTTAATGACCTGAATGACCGCCTGTTAATAGTTGACTTTTTTGGTACATGGTGTGTGCCTTGTGTAAAAGCATTGCCCAAGCTGTCTGCCCTGCAGAGAAAATATAAAGAACAGATAAGAGTGGTCTTGGTATCAAATGAACCTGAAGAAAAGCTTGCAGTATTTATGGCCCGGCAGAAAGAATTTATTCTCTCGTTGGTGGTAGATGAGCAGCAGTTATTCACTAACTATTTTCAGCCACCTTCTTATCCTTATACAGTGATAATTGATAAGAATGGGAAGGTTGTTGCTATTCCGACACAGGAAGAAATTACTGAAGACAACATTAACCAATGGTTGAGTGAAGAGGCCAGTAATTCAGCCACTGTCATTCAAAAGACAGTTGCGATAATTGATTCATCGCTATCTTCAACAGTTTCTAAGAAAGAAAGTGGAATGGAACCCTCTCAAAATACATTAATACAGTTGTCTCAGGAATTTATGTATGCAGCTAAAACAGGTGAGGAAACTTCTGGCTTCATCAATCGGCTTCAGCAAATAAGTATGGCTGATCTGCAGACTTCACTTTCTTCAGACGATGAAAAGAAAGCATGCTGGATCAATTTGTATAATGCGTACACACAAGTAGCGTTGAAGAACAACCCGGAACAATACAAAAAGCGGGGAAAGTTTTTCGGCAATAAATTCATTCAGATCGCCGGACATTTTTTCAGCCTTGATGATATAGAACATGGCATACTCCGCAGATCGAAAATAAAGTGGAGTCTAGGCCATCTCAGTAAATTATTTCCCAATAAAACAGAAAAGGCGTTGAGGGTAGAAAAACTGGACTATCGCCTGCACTTTGCATTAAACTGCGGTGCCAAAAGTTGTCCGCCCATTGCTTTCTATAAATCAGAAAATATTCATCAGCAGTTGGATCTTGCCACCAGTACTTATCTGAAATCGGAGGTGGAATATGATGAAGCAAAGAATGTAGTAAAACTGCCAACTTTGATGAGTTGGTTTCGCAGGGATTTTGGGGGTAAGAAAAAAATGATTGCCTTACTCCATCGGCTATCATTAGTTCCGGCAGGTAAGAAGCCGAAAATTACATTTAAAAGCTACGACTGGACTCTTTATTTGCAAAACTATAAATCATAAAATATGGTGAATCACTACTACAATGCGGAAGACCTTGGAAAATTTGGCAACATTAGTGAATTTCAAAAACCGCTGGCTGATAAATTCTTTGCATGGTATAGCGAAGTATTTGCCGAAGGCAATCTCTCAGCCCGTGAAAAATCATTAATAGCCCTGGCCGTGGCGCATGCCGTACAATGTCCGTATTGTATTGATGCATATAGCAGTGATGCTTTTGAAAAAGGATGGAGCGAAGGCCAAATGATGGAGGCCGTGCATGTGGCTTCTGCCATCAAAGGAGGCGCCGCACTGGTACACGGTGTGCAGATGATGAATAAGGTGAAGGGGATAGCCATGTGATAGTTCATTAACTTGATAATTTTATAATGAAGTCACTAAAAGCACAACATCATTTGTTAGCTGATGCTCATGAACAGATTGAGATACTGGAACATGGCATCGATCATAATGAAACACTTAAGCTAATTCCTTTTCAGCAGAAGCTGGAGTCATCTGCCCTGTACCCATTAACGCCAACAGCGCTAGAGATTTTTCAGGTCAACGTGGGTAAAATGTGCAACCAGGTTTGTAAGCATTGTCATGTTGACGCCGGACCGGATCGTAAGGAAATTATGACAAGGGAAACCATGCAGCAATGCCTGGATATACTGGCCGTGAATGCTTCTTTTAAAACGGTTGATATTACCGGCGGAGCACCGGAGTTAAACCCTGATTTTCGCTGGTTTATAAAGGAGATAAAAAAGCTGGATAAGCATATCATTGTACGTTGTAACCTCACTATTATTTTGGCTAATAAAAAGTATAATGATCTGCCTGAATTCTTCCGGGAGCATCATATAGAAGTGGTTTCGTCACTCCCTTTTTATTCAAAAGACAGAACGGACCGGCAACGAGGTGATGGTGTATTTGAAGATTCCATCAAAGCATTACAAATGCTAAATGCGGTTGGTTATGGAATGGAGGGAAGTGAGTTGAAGCTGAACCTGGTTTATAATCCTGCAGGAGCTTTTTTGCCACCGTCACAAATTTCGCTCGAGAGTGAATTTAAGCAGGCATTGAAGAAGGATTTTGGAATATCATTTCATTCTTTATTTGCGATCACAAATCTCCCCATAAGCCGGTTCCTGGATTATTTACTAAAAAGCGGTAATTATGAAAGGTATATGGAAAAACTGACAGCCGCTTATAATCCTGCGGCAGCTGCCAATGTAATGTGCCGCAATACATTATCCATAAGTTGGGATGGCTTTATTTATGATTGCGATTTCAACCAGATGCTTGATTTGAAAGTAGATTGCACGTCCAAGCATATTTCTCAGTTCAGCAAGGATGTATTGATCCACAGAAATATTGTTGTGAACCAGCATTGCTATGGCTGTACTGCGGGAGCAGGAAGCAGTTGTGGAGGGGCCGTGATATAGGTTTAATCCCTGGGTCGGTATTTCTTTTAGCACCGCTTAGCAGTTTATCATCATGAATAAAAGTATCATTGTTTTTGTTCGTAAGCCCGAATTGGGAAAAGTAAAGACCCGCTTGGCAAAGGAGATAGGTGAGACGGCGGCGTTAAGCATATACAAGCAACTTTTGAGCATTACACGCAATACTGTCGCTCCCCTGGATTGCGATAAATTCATTTTCTATACTGAAAGCCTGGTACTGGATGATCAGTGGGAGAACGAAGTATATAAAAAAGAAACACAACAAGGAGACACACTAGGAGATCGGATGGAGCATGCATTTTCAAAACTCTTCCAGGCGGGATATGCAAAAGTGATAATAATTGGGAGTGACTGCCCGGGCCTGACGACTTCTGCAATAGAGGAAGCATATCAAAAACTGGATACCTGCGAAGTGGTGATTGGCCCGGCAGAAGATGGAGGCTATTACCTGCTGGGGCTGACAAAACCTTTTTCCCAATTATTCAGAAGTAAAGCATGGAGTACCGGAACTGTTTTTTCGGATACTGTAAAGGACTTAGTTCATTCGGGAATCTCCTATTGTCTCCTTCCTAAACTGGTTGATATTGATAGTCGGAAAGATCTGGACATTTTTCCTGGGCTATTGGATAAATAAGCAGAATCAAAGATCACCTGTTGCCTGTCTGCGCTTTTACCTGTACATAACTCCAAGCTGCAAATGGCAAGAGCAGCAAAAGTAAAAATGACCACCAGTTATTGCTAATTAAAAAAACAAGAACCGTAATGCCTGTTACAAATAATGAATAGAAGAGTACAAACAGGCCGGTGATCACAGAATCATAATGATCATTTGCAAGAGTCTTCTTTTTGATCCATATTTTTACCGGCCAGGAAATTGGTACATGGATCAGCCAACCAAGCAGCGCAGGTATGCCCAGCAATATCTTTTTAACTGGAGTTGTTTTTATTTCCAGTATTTCTTTTTGGGATTCAATGTCTGCTTTGGATATTTCAAAAACCAACGCCTTTAGTTCATTTTGAAGACTGTTATTAAATACCTGGTGTATCAGCCCGTCTGATGAATTAAGAGGAATATCTTCTTTCTTAATTGGCTCTCCGAAATTCAGCCACACATTCTTGCCAAAACGGGTAAAGGAACTATAATTGATACCGACCGGCAACACCACCAGCGGAATACCTTCTTCCCAGGCTTTGATGGCCAGCCGAGCTGTTCCTTTTTTTAATGGACGCAGATGCCATTCATTGATGCATTTGCCTTCACTAAAGATCGTAACGATACCCTTTTGCTTAAAAATTGCGATGCAGGCATCAAAGGTTTTATAATTCTCCGACAGATTTTCCACTCCTTCGCTGGTACGGTAAACGGGCATTATTTTTAAAGACCTGAGTAGGCGGCTGATGCTCTTATTTTTAAAAGCATCGCCACGGGCCAATGACCAGATAGGTTGCTGAAAAAGAGTATCAAGTATTATGGAATCAAGAAAGGAGTTAGGGTGGTTGCAGGCCAACAATACCGGCCCCCTGATTTTCAGGTATTCAGGCTTATTGATGATGATCTTCCGGCAAAAAATGGGTAAAGCCAGCCGGGCGATGATCTTGAGTAAACTGTACAGCAACAGGAAGTTTTTGTGAATATAGGCAGAATTGGCTGACGAGCAGCGAACGGGACCCCGAAAAGTGCGACGCAAGGGACGCAAAATCAAGGCATTGTAGTCGGGAAAAAAGTAAAAAATCAGCTCATGGTTGTATGGAATTTGCTGGCAAATAAGCCTATCTTTGCCGCCCCGAAATAATTAAACCCTTCGGGACCAATTTATGTTTGAAAACATTATTAGAAAACAATTAAACGCTGATGAACAGGAGTCTGCTTCTGGCACACCGGTAACAGCCGGTACCGAAGAGGCTACAGCGACAACAACTGCACCTGTAGAAGAGGCTCCCAAAGCCCCCGCTTTCGTTGTAACCGCCCATGACGATTTTGATTGGAGTGTGGACAAACGCAACGTAACATCTTACACCAAAGAAGAGAAAGAAAAGTATGATGTGGTGTATGACAACACCTTCGTTCAACTGAATGATGGTGAACTGATGAAAGGCCTGGTTGTTGGTTTAACCAAAACTGACGTGGTGCTTAACATCGGTTTCAAAAGCGACGGATTGATCTCCCTGAATGAATTCCGTGACCTTCCTAACCTGGCCGTAGGTGATGAAGTAGAAGTAATGATCGTAGAAAAAGAAGATAGGGACGGACACCTGAACCTGAGCCGCCGCCAGGCCCGCATTACCCGTGCATGGGAACGCATAGTGGAAGTACATAAAACCGGCGAGGTTATTACAGGTATTGTTACCTCTAAAACCAAAGGTGGTTTGATCGTTGATGTGTTTGGAATGGAAACATTCTTACCAGGTTCACAAATTGATGTGAAGCCTGTAACTGATTACGATCAGTTTGTAGGTAAAACAATGGAATTTAAAGTAGTGAAGATCAACGAGACCATTAAGAATGCTGTTGTATCTCACAAAGCTCTTATCGAAAGCGATATCGAAGCACAGCGGGCTCAGATCATGAGCAAGCTGGAGAAAGGACAAGTACTGGAAGGTACTGTGAAAAACATCACCGACTTTGGTGCCTTTATGGACCTGGGCGGACTGGATGGCCTGCTTTATATCACCGATATTTCATGGGGACGTATCTCTCACCCAACTGAAGTGCTGAAGCTTGATCAGAAGATCAATGTGGTGGTACTTGATTTTGATGATGAGAAAAAACGTATCAGCCTTGGTCTGAAACAACTGACTCCACATCCTTGGGATGTACTGGCAGAAAACATTGTAGAGGGTAACGTAGTGAAAGGTAAAGTGGTGAATATTGAGGATTATGGTGCATTCCTGGAAATTCAGCCTGGTGTTGAAGGACTGGTTCACGTTAGCGAGATCACCTGGGCGAATACCCCGATCAATGCAAAAGAATTCTTCAAATTAGGTGATGAGCATGAAGCGAAAGTGGTAACACTTGATAAAGCAAGCCGTAAAATGAGCCTGTCTATCAAACAGCTTTCTGCTGACCCCTGGAATGATATTGAAACTAAGTTTGCAGAAGGCAGCAAGCACAGCGGATTGGTGAAGAATATCACTAATTACGGCGTGTTTGTAGAACTTGCTGCTGGTATCGGTGGCATGATCCATATCAGCGACCTGAGCTGGCTGAAACGTTTCAATCACCCAAGTGAATACACTAAAGTAGGTGCTACTATAGATGTAATGATCCTGGGTATCGATAAAGAGAACCGCAAGCTTCAATTAGGACATAAACAACTGGAAGAAGATCCTTGGAATTCTCTTGCAGAAACTTTTGCTATCGGAAGCCTACACGAAGGAACGGTGAGCCGCAGAGATGATAAAGGAGCTACTGTACAGTTATCTTATGGCCTGGAAGGGTTTGCTCCTAACCGTCACCTGGCTAAGGAAGACGGAAAAAGCATCGGCGCTGATGAAACTGCACAATTCATGGTAATTGAGTTTGACCGCAATGAAAAACGCATTGTAGTATCTCATACCCGCATTTGGGAACAGGGTAAGATAGAAGAAGCAGAAGCTGTGAAAAAAGAACAAAGAGCTGATGCTGAGAACACCCGCAAAGCTGTGAAGAATGTACAGGCGAAAGTGGAGAAAGCAACCTTGGGAGACCTGGGTGTTTTGGCCGACCTGAAGAAGAAAATGGATAGTGGCGCTGCCGATCAGTCTGCAGAAGAAGCGAAGCCGGAATAATAACGATTTCGTTCAGATACTGAAGCCCCGCTTTTATAGCGGGGCTTTTTTTATACGTAGTGTTATATAAATGAATGAGAGAAGAATGCGCAATGTATTCGTATAAAGTATCAATCCTGTAAGTAGCTGGTAGAATCCTTTAAAAGCGGAAGTTGCTGCCTGTACTGGGAATTCAGTATGACTCTGAACAGGTTCACACTGGTAAGGCTGTCAGTAAATGAACGGTAATCACCCGAGGGCAGTAATACGGCTGTTAGGTTATTAAAATGATATTTGGGGTCAACCGGAGTGGTAAAATGCCGAAAGCCATGATCACCCATCAATACAATGATAGGTGGTGTAGGGGTGCTTTGCAGGATATGGTCAATCAATGCTAAGTATTGTTTATTGCAATATTGCAGGTATTCCACATAAGCCGCCTGGTTTACCTGGTAACCTTCTTGTAATTTTTCCAATGGCTGCTCTACGCCATTTTTATCATAATAATAAGGGTAATGCGGCATTTCGAGATGAGTGTAAACAAATTTGGGGTGCGTTGTTTTTTTACTGGCTATATCCCAGGTGAGTTTATAGATGTTTTCATTGTTTTTTCTGTACACATAGGTTTGTCTTTTAATGGCCGCTTTTGAACGTAACCTCGTTACCAGGTTAAAAAAAAGATTCTTTTCTGCCCGGCTCAAAAATGTTTGTGCTGTTATCAGCCTGGTCCTGGCAGGCAAAAAGGTTTCTAACCGCCTTCCGGGCTGTCCTTCAAAATCGAAGATCGAGAAATTATGCAGGCGGTATTTATGATGTTGTAAGAACTGTAAAAGGTGGCTGGTCTTTATTTGCTTATAGGCATATGTAAGATCAGTAGCTCCCCGGTTAGTGGCCTGCAATTGGAGGTAGTCCATGTTTAGTATTGATGCCATGGAAAAAGGGGTGTAGTTGTAATTACTGGAACTATTGGGAAGGACATGAAATTTCCGTTGGGTCAGTTCGTTCAGGAAGGTACTGTTGTCAAATTTTAGTATCTCTTTTAGCTCAGTATTACCGGCATATTCATCTGCAAGTATGAAATAAATATCTGGTGTTTGGCAGGAATCGCAATTAGAAAATCCTGCTGGCAGGTCACCCGGAGGTTTTTCTTTTTTCATGATTTTGCCCAGTAATAAAAAACTGTCTGCTGTTATCAGGATTAGCAGCAATGAATTGAGGTAGAATTTGGTGCGGGAAAGCTGCCCTTTTCTCTTTTTTATAATAACAAAGGCTATTACGAACACCACTGCTGCTGCAGGAAGAATAAAAGAATATTTGCCGAGGAATGATCCGCCGGGTACTTTTTGCAAAGCATCATACAGGCTGCCAAAAAAGAAATGAAAGGCCATGATAAGAATAGTGGCGAGGTTTGCTTTGGTAAAATCTCTATAGAATAGCCAGAAAAAAAGGGAGATAATCAGCGAAGAGCCCAGGTAAAGGACGGTAAGCAAAGCGGCGTCTTTCAGTGGTATATAATCATAGTTCTCCATGCAGCCATGGAGCACAAAAAATACCGGCAGCAAGTACAGGAATACTGGTTTTGTTCGTAAGAAATGAAGCAATTGCGTTCTCATATTTTTTCAAACAAGTATAAAGTGCGCAGGCTGTCGGGAATAGCCTGCTTTTCTTTTATACGAAAGTATTGACTGAATGCTGCTTCAAAGTTAGCAGGTGTATAGAAAGAATAAATATCTTTTCTTTGATACAGCATCAATTGTATCTTATCATCTTCTTTTGGTACAAATTCGATGATAAGATGATGGCCGGTATGGCTGAATAATTCTGCACATTTTTCAAATCCCATATTCTCACCAATCGCAAGATGATGAATCACAGCCAATGCTAACACAAGGTCGACTTTAGCCCGTTGCAGAAAGGAAACCCTTTCGTTATTATTCACCCCGATGGAAGGAGACGGATTAGAAAGGTCAAGTACAAAAGGCTGGATAAGCTGCTCTTTGTTCTTTTTGATCTCTTTATACAGGTTATTGATACAGAGGGGGTCGAAATCGGTCGCTAATACATAAATAGATTGTGCTGATAGTAATTTGGAAAAAACACCATCGTTAGCACCGAGATCAGCAGCTGTTTTTACCCCGGTAAGGTTGTTTACCCATTTCCGGATGATCTCTTTTTTATTTTCCAGGTAAGTCATCCGCTGGGCTGCCTCATCATAGTAGTCAGACCAGGTGGTTTGCAAATGAGGTGCCTGTAATTTCATGATCAATGTTTCAAGACTCGTAATCAGATTCAGCATTTTCTGTTTGGAAAACTTCGCAGCTGATTTAGCTTCATTCGTTTTTCTTGAAGATACCCGTGCATGTAAATGAATGTGAAGGTATATGTGAAGTGACAGGCGGCTTTTAAAGGGCAGTAAAGATTTAGTTACGGCCAATGGAATGCCCTTTGGATAAGCTAATTGTAATTCCTGTAAAGAGGTTTTAGCATAATGCATGAGCAGCAGCGGGCTGAGAAAGCATTCGCAAAATTGGCGATAAGCGACCCAAGGCTCCTCCTTATTATATTTTTCAAATGAAAGTGTGTCAATAAAAATAAGCTTGCCCTGGTACCATTGTATATTAAAAGGCGTAGCATCTTTTAGTATAAGCCCATAGTGAATAGCTTCTTTCAGCAACTGCAGTGTAAGCAAGGATGCGTCTTTCAGCATATCAAAGCTCCACTCATAAGGGTAGGAGATGAAAGGCAGGGATTCCGGTTGAAGTGTTTTGTAATAGTCAGGTGAGCCGGTAAGATTTCCTTCGATCTCATGGTGTGGGATAAGTAACCCTTTTGCCACAAGTGCTGTATAGCAACCACTGCTGATAAAATGATCGAAGCTTTCTTTGAATATCAGATTTACCTGCCGGTACAACACACCCTCTTTCTCAAATACAAATCCTGAAGGATCCCTGAAGGAAGATTGATGTTTGATAAA
>JAEUVL010000786.1 GCA_016786965.1 Chitinophagaceae bacterium | reverse complement strand
GCCGGGCTGATGAGTAAGCGGTCATCTTTTTTATGTTTTCCCGTACCAGGGTTTCTATATTAAACTCCATACTTATTGTTTTAACCTGATTGCGATTGCATTTTTATGGGCAGTCAGTCCTTCGGCTTCTGCCATTATCATAACGGTATTGCTGATGTTTACCAGGCCTTCTTTTGTGAGCTGCTGATAAGTGATCTTTTTTACAAAGCTATCTACTGAAACTCCGCTGTACATGGTGGCATATCCATTTGTAGGCAATGTATGGTTGGTGCCGCTGGCATAATCTCCTGCACTTTCAGGGGAGTAGTTGCCAATAAAAACGGAGCCTGCAGCCGTTACCAGGTTTGCGGTCTCTTCTGCACTGCTGCAAGAGAGGATGAGGTGTTCCGGTGCATATACATTAGAAAGGGCGATGGCTTCAGCAAGATCGTTAACAATAATGGCTTTGCTGTTTTGTAAAGCTTTCCTGGCTGTTTGTTTCCGGGGAAGTTTTTCCAACTGCTCTTTTACAGCTTCGATCACTTTGTGTGCAACAGATTCACTAGTGGTAACTAAGATCACCTGCGAATCTGGCCCGTGTTCTGCCTGCGATAACAGATCGGCTGCTACGTATGCGGGTATGGCTGTTTCATCAGCTATTACCAATACTTCGGATGGGCCGGCGGGCATGTCTATTGCCACTCCATCCTGTTGTACCAATTGTTTAGCCATTGTTACATACTGGTTGCCGGGCCCGAATATCTTACTGACCTTTGGTATGGTGGCTGTTCCATAGGCCATTGCGGCGATGGCCTGTGCACCGCCTGTTTTGAAGATCTTTGTGACTCCGCACAAGCTGGCTGCAAATAAAATGGCAGGGTTGATACTGCCGTCTTTTGCGGGAGGAGTGCAAAGAATTATTTCTTTACATCCTGCAAGTTTTGCAGGAACGGCCAACATTAAGACAGTAGAAAACAGCGGAGCTGAGCCTCCCGGAATATATAAGCCAATCTTTTCTATAGGTACTGCCTGCCGCCA
>JAEUVL010000752.1 GCA_016786965.1 Chitinophagaceae bacterium | reverse complement strand
ACCGAAACCGATCCGTCAGGCAATGTGCTGGGAAGATTCAGACCAACTGATTGGGTAATGCAGGTATCGGCATCGCGGAAGTATTTAGAAAAATGGCATTATGGCGCTTCGCTCAAGTTTATCAACTCCAGTTATGGACAATACCGGTCCACCGGATTGGCCACAGATGTAGGTGTGTTGTTTAAGGACACAGCCAACCTCTTTACAGCAGGAGTGCTGGTAAAAAACCTGGGTATTCAATTAAAGAAATACGGGGGAACCGAACCGGATGATCTGCCCTTTGACCTGCAAATAGGATTTACTAAAAGGCTGGCCAGGGCCCCGTTTGGTTTTTCAGTCACTGCCCAGCGGGCCCACCGGTTTGATATAGTATATAATGATACGGCGTTTAATAATGAAAATGGGTTTCCCAACAGCAGCACAAAGAAATTCTCCTTCAGCAAGCTGATCAATCATTTTGTTCTGGGAGCTACTATATATGGTGGCGACAGGGTGGAGATAATGGCAGGATATAATTTTCTCCGGCGCAACGAGCTAAGTATTGGCAATAGTACCAATGGCCTCAACGGGTTTTCGATGGGGGCTGGAGTATTGCTGGGCAAACTGCAGGTACGCTATGCTCGTGCATATTACCAGGGTAATATGGCGTATAACCAACTGGGATTGAATCTCAAACTCAACGGGTATTTTGGGCTCGGCAGGCTGGGCCAGAAGGTTGGATGGTGATCTTTAGGGAGATTTACTACTGCGTCTGGAGCGCTTCCGGCACGCATACTACACAAAATGGTGATAAAATTACCCTATATGTGGTATTTAGGATATAAATACAAACCCTAACTTTATGGTAGAATTTATTCTGCTTAGTACCCTCCACTTTATTTTAAACCATTAAACACAATTGTATATGAGAATCTTTCTCGTTGCCTTTGCAATTTTAGCAATCAGCACATTATCTTTTTCCCAGAATGTAGGTATCGGAACCGTTACACCCGCAGCCAAGCTCGACGTAAAAGCAAACA
>JAEUVL010000692.1 GCA_016786965.1 Chitinophagaceae bacterium | reverse complement strand
CTTCAGTTTGAGCAGGGGGTAATAGATACAGAACGTCAATATGATAGTACATTGAAAAGAAGTGCTATTAATTACTATGATCTTAAAGCGTTCATAGCATCGCCGGAAACAGAGGTAGTGGTGGCTGAACAAAATGGGGAGATCATAGGCTCCGGATATGCCCGTATAAAAGAAGCAGAAGCTTTTTTGCAGCACACTCATTATGCCCACCTGGGGTTTATGTATGTAAAGCCCGACCACCGCGGCAAAGGCGTGAACAGCAAGATCATTACTGCCCTGAAGCAATGGGCCATTTCAAAAAACATTACAGAGATCAGGCTGGAAGTATATGAAAACAATACCAATGCGAGAAAAGCTTACGAGAAAGCAGGCTTTGCAGGCCACCTGCTGTTAATGCGCATGGGTATTGGGGAGTAGTTTATGCTCCGCCGGTAAATTCTTACACAAGCCTGCTAGCTACCGGTCAGGCAGCAGTGCAATTATTGTACTCACTCTTTTATAATTAGTTGTTTCCCTTATTCCTTTTTTTACTGGCAAACCCTTAATTGGAAAAAATAGCAGTATGGCTTCAGAACAATGAATTGCTTTCACTGTTCGATGGACATATCCAGGTATTCATTTGCTAACGGGATACTATAAGGGATATGTTCCTTTTTTAACCAATTAAAAAAACTATTATGAAAAAACAACCAATTTTTACACTGCTGGGTGCTGCATTCCTTTTGCTGTCACAAGTTGTATTCTCCCAGGTACAAACCAAAGCGCCAACAACACTCAACGTATTGCCTCCTGCTTCAATAGATGCATTACGGGTAGGAAATGGCCTGATCTCGAATATTGTGAGCGGAACAGTGGGAGGTTTTGGCGCAACTGACCAATGGATAGGGATCGGTTCTCCATTGTCAACACCTGTTCTGTATGGTGAACGTACCCAATGGAACCAACAGGCTTTTATTAAAGCATTGCGCAGCCAGAATCCTGCAGTGCCCACCGCTATTAAAGATGCCATCATCGAATGGGGAAACCAGGGTGGTGAAATGCAGTTTCGCTATATCACCAATCCTGCATTACCTACCGGCTTTATTAAGATACATACACTGACCAGCGCCGGTAATGCCTACTACGGAGCTACTGCTCCTCCTATTTTATTTGGCACACCGAAAGTCGGTATTAACACTACTAACCAGGCGGGACTGAATTCTACCTCAGTTAACACTACCAGTGTGGTAAATGGCGCCTTCCGCACCACTGCCAATGGTGCTAATACGTATGGAGTAAGTAACTATTCCTATTCAAGTTCCGGCAGCACCAACAATACGAACTATGGTGTGATTGCTTATGCAGGTGGTACAGGTGCTGGTACCCGTAACTACGGTGTGTATGCAAGTACCTTCGGATTGTCCACCGGTATTAACTATGCCGTATATGGCAGTGCCACTGTAGGAGCTAATTCATGGGCAGGTTATTTCCAGGGGAATGTTTTTTCTACCGGTCTGTATATTGGATCGGATGCGCAACTGAAAACTAATGTAAGCACAGAAACGAATGTATTGCCAAACATTATGCGGGTGCGCCCGGTAACTTACAGCTTTAATGTAGAACAAAACAAAGAGCTGAACCTGTCACCAGAAAAGCAGCATGGTTTTATTGCCCAGGAACTGGCCGAAGTGTTTCCAGAAGTAGTAAAAGGGTCAAGGTTCTCTATACCTGATGCAGATGGTTTCGAGGCAAGTTCCAAAACATATTTGTCTGTTAACTACCTGGCCCTTATTTCCATTTTATATAAAGGCATCCAGGAGCAGCAGGCGCAGATCGAAGAACTGAGACGTGCCATTGCCATTACAGCTACTCCGGTGAGCACGGTGCCAGAAACAGGCAGGCAGGGCGGCGGAGAACCAGCAACAATAGTAACAAGGGATGGCAGATTTGAATTGAGTAAATTTTCGCTGGCACAAAACACGCCTAACCCGTTCAGTTCATCCACCACCATCCGCTATACGCTTCCTGATGGTGTACGAAATGCAGTGATCGCTGTATTTGATCTGAATGGTAAAATGCTGCTCCAGTTCAATGGATTGACTGGAAGGTCGCAGGTGGAAATAAATGGAAACTCCCTGCAATCTGGAATGTACATTTATTCATTACTCGCCGACGGACAGGAAGTGATCAGCAAACGTATGATCCTTACCAGGTAATACTTTAACAATACCAGTTCTTATGTTTTTCCTGGATTTATAATGACCCGTTAGCAACACATATTCTTTGTCTGTTACAAAAGCCTGCTGAAAAATCCCGGTTGTATCAATGATGCGGCCGGGATTTTCAGTATTTACTTACCAGGTTTGTTACCGCTGATAATATAATAGCCAAAATGCTTCCGGTATAAACCGAGTATCATCCCAAGTACGGGTGCATATACATTGTGCCAGCGTTCTTTTTTCATCCGCAGGCTTTTATTTCTCCATATCTCGGTAGCAAAGAACTTGATACAGGTCCAGGGTACATACGCCACAGAAGGAGCGATGCGAAGGCTGATCTCTTTAACAGTAATGTTTTCCAAACCCTGCTCTTTCAACTTTTGTAGAAACTGGTTGATATCACCAAAACAGGGAAGGGCCCAGTAATTAATGATCTTTTTATACAGCACAGAAAACAGGCGGGGCAGTTTTTTATCATGCTTCAGAAATCCATCGGCGATACAAAAGCGGCCACCCTTTTTTAATACCCTTGCCATTTCGGCAATGAAAAATTCTTTAGCGGGGCCATTGGCATGGCAGGCACTTTCTATAGCATAGGCATGGGTAAATGTTTCATCGGCAATATGCAGGTTCTCAAAATTATCTTTGATGATGGATACCTGCTGTTCGAGATTGTCCCGGTCTATCAGCGACTGCCCTTTTCTGATCTGGTAATCTGAAATGGTGACAGCGGTGATCTTTGCCAGCGGAAACTTTCTGGCAGTGTGGCGGGCCACGGTGCCCACACCGCAGCCAAGGTCTGCTATCACGGTGTCATCGCCCGGCTTGATCTTTAATTGTTGTAATACCTGTTCATTCATATTATTCAGCATCCGCTCCAGGAAAAAGATATCAGTAAAAGAATTGGCATAGCCAAAGTGCATATTGAAGTTTTTGCTCCACATTTCATAATCAGGGCCTGCTACATCATAATAGTCTTTTATTTCTTTATAGACATTTGCCAGGCTGTTCCGGATGGCTGCATTAGCTGGAGCGGGAGAGAGGAGGGTGTCTGTTTCCATAACAGGGTCGTTGGTTTTGCAGCATAAAGGTAAGATGGAAATAATTATATTTTCAATAATTATTGAAAATTGTATAACTTTGGGTCATTAAAATGAATGTATGAAAGTTGTAATCGCAGGTGCTGGTTTTGGAGGACTGAGACTG
>JAEUVL010000644.1 GCA_016786965.1 Chitinophagaceae bacterium | reverse complement strand
AGGGTATTAGCAAACTGCTTCCAACGGGTAGTATTACCAGCATACACGAAGTCGGAAGTGGCAATATCAGGATTCTTGGAAGGTTCTGTAGCTGTTGCATTATTAAGTAAAGCAATAGCGGCATCCAAATCAGCGAAAATGGCATTATAAATATCTACACCTTTATCATATTTAGGTGTGGAAGAAGCCGTGCCTTTAAAGGCATCTGAATAAGGAACATTATTATAAATGTCTACCAGCAGGGCCATGTTATGCGACTTCAAGATACGGCCAATAGCCTCGTAAGTACCTGCTCCTAAAGCAGCGGCCTTATTGATCATGATGTTGTAGTTGTTGGCATTCGCATACAGCGGATTCCAGAAATCACCCACATGAAAATCATTGGTGAAGGCGTAAGTTTCTTCTTCATTCAATGACTGGAATGAACCGGACCTTGCTCCATGCCCCATCCACCAGCTAAGTACCCATCCATTACAATCCACCAGTGAACTGGTAGCCTGCAGAGCGCCGGGCAATAATACTGAAGGGGTAACTGACACATCAGTTACATCGTCAGGGTTTGAATTTATATCGAACTTTTCTTTCTTACAAGACCCGGTACTTATTACCACAGCGGTCATTGCAGCGAGGAAGAATATTTTATTATATTTCATATCTGTATTATTTTAAAAATTAGAATCTGAGGGCCAGGTTAGCACCGAAAATCCTTGTTGGAGGGGCATTGAATGCAGTGCTTCTTCCGGTAGCGTTACCAGTAAATGCAGCATTACCATTACCACCCTGGAATTCAGGGTCTGTCCAAACGTTAGATTTTGGAACCCACATGAACAGGTTTCTTCCGTTGATACCGATTGTGGCACCTTTCAGTACGTTACCGAATTTAGCACCAAACAATTTGGCCACAGGGATCTCATAGTTAATAGCGATCTCCCTGATTTTCCAGAAAGCACCATCAGCCAGGTAGTTTGAAGTAACTGCTGTGTTCAGGTCACTATTCCAGAAAAGACGACCATAAGTCTGTGTGTAAATGTTAGTGTTAGCAATGTATTTACCAGGAGTGGTAGGATCTTCGTAAGAAGAATTAGGGAATACAAATGCACGGCGTCCGTTTGATCCGCTGCGAACAGAGATACCGTTATCATCCATAAAACCACCTAACTGATCTGCAACGATCTGGTTACCACCTCTGTAATCAGCTACAGCGCTGAAGGTTAATCCTTTCCAGGTTACATTCAGACCCATACCGATGAAATCCGTAGGAGCTGTTTTACCAAACTGGGTAAGATCAGATTTCTGAGAAGGCATACCAGTAACCCTGTCAACTACTACACGACCTTCATTATCTCTTACATAGTCAACCAGCTTAAATACATAAGCAGACTGACCAACGATAGCATAGTTAAAGTTACCGATACCCAGTTCACTTACACCATCAATAAGTTTAGTGATCTCGTTGGACTGTTTGGTATAGTTTATTTTAAAATCAATGTTCACATCCCTGATCTTGATCAATGGAGTCAAGCGCAGGTCAAATTCCATTCCTTTGTTTACGAATGAACCCGCATTTCTTACAGCAGTGGTATAACCAGTTGTGTTAGATAACTGGATATTGATCACCTGGTCTGTATTATCCTGTGTGTAGAACGATGCTTCAACGTTGATCCTGTTTCTCAGGAAGCTCAGTTCAGCACCTACTTCTTTGTTCAGTACAAACTCGGGCTTGTAAGAATCAGCTACAGTTGTAGCAGTAGCCTGGAAGCCCAACACATCTCCATAAGGGAAGAACAAAGAAGAAGTGAAGGTATTTTCAAATCCATAAGGATTGATGGTCACGTTACCAGTTTTTGTGATAGCTCCACGCAGTTTCAGATAGCTGATCACTTTGCTGGATTTCAAAGCAGGAATTACTTCATGCAGAAGGAATGAAGTACTCACACCAGGATAGAAGAAACCGATATCACCTTTTACATAATCAACTCCTGGTTTTACCAGGCGGCTGTCAAAGTCATAGCTACCAGTAGCCTCTAAGAAAGCCCAGTTATTATAATCAAAAGAGAATTTACCGAAATATCTTTCCAACCTGGTCTTAGAATTATCCACGTTTACAGCAGGTTCACCTTTACGGAGCTGTACGGTAAGCAAAGTAGCATTACCCAAGTTGTTACTTCCATTGCTCAGGAAGCGGAAAGTTGACTCACGGTAAGACTGACCTACTAATAAACCAAGGCCAAACTTATTGAACTTCTTGGTCATGTTAGCAAAGATCTCTGAAGTCACCCTTCTGTTATTGGCGTTAGAATTAGTAACAGCAGCAGTAATATTTTGAGTACCATGATCTCTTAAAGTAGCATGGAACGCAGAATAGTTGAACGCACCACGGGTAGAGCGGGCATCTGCACTGGAGAAAGTAACACCTACACGGTAAGTGAATTTTAACCAGGAAGTAGCGGCGAAATTCAATTCACCATTTCCGAACAATTCGTCTTCGATACCAGTTTCGCGGTAGTTGTCTTTTGCGAAATAAGGTGTCTTACCATTATTATCCAGGTATGGAGTATAATAACCATCCGGGCTGGAGAAGTAATCAGTTCTCCAATTAGAAAAGCGGGTAAAAGGTATCTGACCAGGAGTACTGGTTACACCATAATACACGATCTGGTTGTTATTAGTTACATCATACTGAGATTGGGTGTAACGAAGGTTAAACCCAGCTCTGAATTTACCACTCTCTCTGTCTGCTTTCAGGGTGATGGTACGACGATTGTTCTTATCACCAGGCATTGTGCCTTTGATAGCAACATTCTGCGCACTTACATAAAAGTCTCCTGCAGAATAAGAAACGTCTGACTGGTTAGTTGTTCCTACATCATAGAAGTTTCTTCTTTCATTTTTCAGGTACTGATAAGGTACCATGTATTTTTCGCCATTAGGGCCATCCTGTCCGATTTGAACCAGGCTACCGTCAAATTCAGGGCCCCAGCTTTGCTGTTCGATTGATTCATAAGTACCATAGCCAGTTAATGGATCAGGAGAATAACCTGAACCAAAACGCTCCTGGAACTTAGGCATATAAGATATTCTTTCCTGCTGTACTGTATGACTTACAGTTACAATAGGCTTTTGCTTGCTGCCTTTTTTAGTTGTAACAACGATCGCACCATTTACACCATCAGGACCATAAATTGCGGTACCAGATGCAGATTTGATGATAGATACATCAGCAATGTCGTTAGGGTTGATAGAACTCAGGAATCCAAGTGGCACAGGGATACCATCTAACACGAGCATTGGTTGGTTGTTACCAGTCAAAGAACGGATACCTCTTAACGTCAAACGGGTGTCAGCAAACACACCATTATTAGTTGTTGCAACGTTCAAACCGGAAACTTTACCGGTCAAACCGTTTTGAAGGTTCGTTACTTTGGCCTGGGTCAATTCGCTGGCTCTTACTTTGGCAAGCGAATAACCAAGTTCCTTTGGCTGTCTTACCTGTCCCAAAGCAGTTACTACTACCTCAGTACCAACAAGTACAGCCCTGTTAACCTGAATAGTGATAGTGCTTCCGGCACCAACAGTAGCTTCTGTAGCATCCAGACCTGCGCCTGATACTACCAAAATGTCGCCTGTTTTTGCCAAAATGCGGAACTGACCATTATTGTCAGCAGCCACACCTGTACGGGTTCCTTTAATTCTAACTGATGCGCCGGGCAGTACATCGCCCTTTTCATCGGTCACGGTACCGGTTATTGTCCGGTTCTGACCAAATGCCAATGCTGAAAATAGCATAAGCACAGTA
>JAEUVL010000633.1 GCA_016786965.1 Chitinophagaceae bacterium | reverse complement strand
TTCTTCCTGATCATCGGCGGTTAAGGAAAGACAGGTACGACAGATAGAATTTGTGATTTAATAATTTGGAATTTTTGAACTATGGCTAATACAGCAACAACACATCAGACCAAATGGTGGACCGGGGGTAAGAGCCCTTTCAACCTGGAATATGGTAAACTGATGATGTGGTATTTTTTGATGAGTGATGCATTCACCTTTGGTGCTTTCCTGATCTCATATGGTTCCATTCGTTTTAGTCAGAACTTCTGGCCTGATCCGAACGTGGTGTTCAACGCCTTTCCCGGCGCCGGCCATGCTAACCTGCCGCTGGCTTTTGTGAGTGTAATGACCTTCATCCTTATCATCAGTTCAGTAACGATGGTATTGGCTGTACATGCCGGACACAAAGGAGATAAACAAGGAGTTATCAAATGGCTGGCCTGGACCATAGTTGGGGGATTAGCGTTCCTCGGTTGCCAGGCATGGGAGTGGCATCACCTTATTACCGGCGAGCATGCTGTTCTTGTAGATGGACAACTGGCTATGATCGGTCAAACCACTACCGGCAACCCCTGGGGTGAAATAGTAGAAAACCAGGCAGCATTGACAGCTGCCCTGAACAATACACCGCATGATGTGCTGGTGAACCTGGTACACAGCCATGATCATTCACATTCAGTAAAAGAGCTGTCGGCGATGCCCGATCAACAGCTAAGAGGAATGGTAAACCTGGCGGAAATGCATGTACGGGAAAAAGGGCCGATCGCTTTTGGGGGCTACTTCTTTGGCATTACCGGTTTCCATGGGTTCCACGTATTTTCAGGTGTCGTGATCAATATTGTAATGCTGATCATGACACAGAAAAATGTATTCCAGAACAGAGGCCACTACCTGATGATCGAGAAAGCTGGTTTGTACTGGCACTTTGTAGACCTGGTATGGGTATTTGTATTCCTTTGTTTCTATCTTATTTAACAGTACCAAAGAATAAATTCCAAATCCCACAGAGAGGTAACTGGAATTTGCGATTTTATCATTTGTAATTTATTTGTTTTATGGAACATCCGGCATTTGAAGAAGTAAGTTTTCATCATCATACTGATGATGCTACTTTTAAAAGAAATGTAAAAAGAACAACCATCCTTTTATCTGTCATTACAGTGATAGAGCTGGCGAT
>JAEUVL010000595.1 GCA_016786965.1 Chitinophagaceae bacterium | reverse complement strand
GCAAGTATGAGTTTGCTGGTCACCGAACCATAGTTCAGTGTATCATCCTGGTAATTGTATAACAACGCCTGGTGAAGAAAAGGCAGATCCTGTTTTGAAAATGTGGCACTGCTCAAATATGTCTTTGCCTCTTCAAAGGTTGTGGAATCTTTTTCCTGTAGCGCCTTGAATAATTGAGTGGCTTTACTGTTAAAAGCCGTGGTGGTGATATTGTCGTTCTTTACCCTGAACTGGTCAAAAAAGGCAGTGTGCTCTTTATTGTTAATGTATTGGGTTGGCACATAAGTAATCAATGTATACAATGTATCCCCATGGAGAAGAAACCTTACTTTACGCAGGTTATTGCTGCCCTGCAGTTGTACTATCTGCTCCACACCCCGCAGGTTTCCATTACTTACTTTGGTATAAGACAACACTGAATCGGTATATGCCTTGTAGGCATTGGCTTTTTCTTTATAAAAAGTAGTATCATCAGCAGACCAATAATACTTGGGAAGATAATCCTTCAGCAATTCATAGGATACGGCATCATTCGGGCTATAGCAGGTATAGTGCTTTCTGGTGCTGTCTTCCTGTTCATACTCTTCCTTCTTGGCAATAACAAATTTACCGGGCGCCACCGTACTGAAAGTAAGGTCATCCGAAGAATAGGTTTTGACTTCCGGCGCCTGATAATCTGACATCCGGAAAGAATCAAAAAAGCGGTCAGGTCCTTTTTCATCCTTTTTGGAAATATTGCCAAGCACCATCATCGAATACACCCTGTTACCCCGGATAATATTTTTTGTTTTGTAAAAAAGTGATTCCTTCCCATTCAGCGCATCTAACCGCATGGCAGGAAATCCATCAATAGTTGAGAATTGCTCATTGAATGTTTCAGTACCATCACCGCCCATGTTCTCACTAAAAGAACTGAAGTACAGGGAATCTCCTTCCAGGAAATGACCAGGCTCTATATCCCGTACCTGCATCAGGTAATATAATCCTGCACTAAGATCTGTACAATCATAGACCGTAAAGTTCCAGCCGGAATTCTGCGCCTGCTTTTCAAATATTTTATTGCGTTTGGGTTTTCCCGGCATCGACACACTAAATGCTTTCTCCGGCAAGTCAAACAATGCCCAATCCTTAGGAGCAACTGATTG
>JAEUVL010000577.1 GCA_016786965.1 Chitinophagaceae bacterium | reverse complement strand
TGAAAACGGGTCGCCATCCAGCATTATTTTTTTCCATGTTCCTACATACACGTGAGGACGTCCCAGGTTAGTATTATACAGCATCATTCCGGGAAAAGGAGAAGGCATAGCGTTCATATTAGCATCGCTTACCCGGGGCATCAGAAAACCTTTTGTGCTGCTGCTTAGTTCCAGAATGGCATTGGCATCAGGTGTTGATGTGCCAATGCCAACATTTTGTGCACTGGCAGTAAGAGCTAAAGAAATGGTGACGAAGGTTAATAGCTTTTTCATTCTGGTTTTTAGGTGGGTGAAGTTTAATGGTTAATGGTGAATAATATAGCCGGAAATATAGTTCTGCAAACCGACCCCGGTATCAGTTTATTATTCATCCGTGAAAATAGAAAAGCCTTTTTTTTGAAAAATTGTGATTAATCACAATTTTCTTATCTTGAATTACCCTTCTAAACACACCAATGAGATCACAGAAAATAAAACTGGTTGATCAGGGCGCTTACGGACAGTATTGGCTGCAATACAAAGAATCCTCCTCACTGCCCGATTATCGGATATTTTTTTCCGACCTTATCAGCCGGATCCATCATTTTGCGTTGGGCAGATTTTACTGGAATATTGGCTCGTTACCGGAATCAAAGATCGTGGGAGCAGGCGGGCAGTTAAAGCAGCTTACGGGTCATTCGGAAGACGACTGGTTGGGAGCATCGCCTCAATTTGCGTTGGCTCATTTTCTGCCGGAGGATGTGCCATTTGTAATGTCCTATGTAATGAAATTTGATCAGTATCTCCAGCAGATGAATATATCCGGGCGGGAAAATGCCAAAGCTTCAATCTATGCAAGGGTCAGAACACCCGACGGGACCATAAAATGGTTTTGCATACAATATCCGGGTTTTTATTATAATGAAGAAGGGCGTCTCATCTATGTACTCTCTGTCTGCTCAGATATATCGCACATTAAAAAAGATAATAACCCTCCATTTATGAGCATACTGGACACTGGTCAGGGGGAACAGCAGATATTCCTTTGTCACGATGCTGAGGAAGAGCTGAAACAACAGTCGCAATTGCCAAAGCTCTCAGAACGGGAACGGGAGATCATCACCCTTCTGGCCAGGGGCAGGAGCAGCAAGCAGATCAGCAGTGAGTTGTTTATCAGCAAAAGTGCGGTGGATAATTACCGGCAGAAATTACTCCGGAAATTGGGCGCTTCTTCTACGGCAGAGATCATACACCTGGCGGTGGAGAATGGTATTGTATAAAATGCACGCCAGCCTTTCTGCTACCCTTTTCGGCTTATTTTTAATTATTAGAAAACACCCCCATTTTTCCCGAAATTTGCCCCACTTATTAGTAATAATCTATGATTGAAATAAAAGTACCAACGGTAGGCGAATCCATCAGTGAAGTGACATTGCTTAAATGGAATAAAAAGGACGGTGATTATGTGGAGAGAGATGAAGTGATCGCTGAACTGGAAAGTGAGAAGGCCACCTTTGAAGTGAATGCTGAAAAAGCCGGTGTCATCAAACTCGGAGATATAAAAGAAGGTGATACGATCAAGATCGGCGACCTGCTGGCCAGTATTGATGAGACAGCAGTGAAATCTGCTGATGACAAACCAAAGGCTACTGACAATGCAGGGGAGACAAAAGAGCAGCCGACTGCAGCCACTGAGGCGCCACCGGCCAGTAAACAGCAAAGTTCTGCTGCACCAGTAACATCTGTGCCGAATGATATTAAAGCAAGCCCGGTAGCATCGGCTATCATTGCGGATAAAAAAGTAGATCCTAAAACAGTTACTCCTACCGGAACGGCCGGTAAGATATTGAAGGAAGATGTGCTGGCTGCCTTATCTAATCCCGGGAAAAAATCATTTGCCGGAGCGACACTCAACAGCCGTAATGTGCGGGTGGAAAAAATGAGTAACCTGCGCAAGACCATCTCCCGTCGACTGGTGGAAGCAAAGAACACCACCGCCATGCTCACCACTTTTAATGAAGTGGACATGGGGCCTATAATGGAGATAAGAACAAAGTACAAAGACAAGTTCAAAGAAATACACGGAGTGGGCTTAGGTTTTATGAGCTTTTTTGCCAAAGCCTGTTCTGTAGCGTTAGCAGAATGGCCTTCTGTGAATGCCTATATTGACGGCGACCAGTTGGTGTACCACGACTATGCCGACATCAGTATTGCTGTAAGTACCTCAAGAGGATTGACCGTGCCGGTAATGAGAAATGTAGAAAGCATGAGCATGGCCGATGTGGAAAGGAAAGTAGTGGAACTGGCCGGTAAGGCAAGAGACAGTAAGCTTACTGCTGAAGAATTGACCGGCGGCACCTTCACCATTACCAATGGCGGTGTGTTTGGTTCGCTGATGAGCACCCCTATCATCAACATACCGCAGAGTGCTATCCTTGGTATGCATAAGATACAGGAACGCCCCATGGTGGTGAATGGCCAGGTAGTGGTAAGGCCGATGATGTACCTTGCATTAAGCTATGATCACCGTATCATTGATGGCCGTGAATCAGTAAGCTTCCTGGTAAGAGTAAAAGAGTTGCTGGAAAACCCGGAGCAATTACTGATCGGCAAAGATCCTGTGAAGACATTGCTGGAACTATAAGAAAGATATTGAAGCATATTATGCAGGCCGGTATTTGTTACCGGCCTTTTTTTATGCAGAGGACAATAGTAATGCTGCTTAACTGGTTTATCTTGCAGCATTGAGCCGTTATTATTCATACATCAATTCTGCCGCAGCTATTCTATCGCAATACCACGGCGAAGAACCCTTTGCCTCTTTCAGTAAGAAGTATTTTGCCCAGCATAAAAAATTTGGTTCCCGCGACAGAAAGCAGATCACCCATCTGTGTTATTGTTATTTCCGGCTGGGAAAAGCATTGCCTGAAATGGCTGTGAGTGAAAAAATTCTTGCCGGTCTTTTTCTTTGTTCTCATGCGCCGGATAGCCTGCTGGAAACGGTAAGGCCGGAGTGGAATGAAAAAGTAATGTTGCCATTAGGAGATAAACTACAGCTATTGTCTGTTTCTCTTAATCATGTATTTCCCTGGGCGGATGCTCTCACGGATGGTATTGACGGGGAACAGTTGTCCGCTTCTTATTTTACACAGCCGGGTATGTTCCTGCGCTTGCGTCCCGGCAGAGAAGCAGCGGTAAAAGGTAAGCTGGAAAAAGCGGGTATCGGATTTTCGATGATCACAGATCATTGCATGGCCCTCTCCAATGCCACCAGCATAGATGAAGTGATACAGGTAAATAAAGAAGCCGTTATCCAGGATATGAATTCGCAACGGGTGGGAGAGTTGCTTGTGGCAACTGGTCAGACCGGGACTGTAAGACCTGTTGCCACCTGGGACTGCTGCGCAGCCAGCGGTGGCAAATCTATCATGGCAAAGGATGTGCTGGGTAATATCAACCTTACCGTTTCTGATATCCGGGAGTCAATTCTTATCAACCTGAAGAAGAGGTTTGCTGAAGCAGGTATTACCAATTATAAAAGCTTTGTTGCGGATATAAGTAAGCAGGAAAACCTTCCCTCATCCTTCTTTGATATCATCATTGCCGATGTGCCCTGTACCGGCAGCGGTACCTGGGGCCGCACACCAGAACAGTTATATTATTTTGATACCGAAAAAGCGGAGGAGTATGCTGCATTACAAAAAAGAATAGCGGGAACAGCGGTTACCCATTTGCAGAACGGTGGCTATTTTTTATATATCACCTGTTCTGTATTCAAAAAGGAAAATGAAGAGGCGGTAGACTACCTGAAAGAAAAATTCCATCTGCAACTGGTGAAGATGGAAGTATTAAAAGGTTATGATAAAAAGGCAGACACTATGTTTGCGGCCCTTCTTCAGCGGCCATTATAGTTTCAGCAATTCTGCCGTACCAATTGTTTTTTGCCCGTTCATTACCTGTATATAATATTTACCTGCTGATAATCTTTCAACCGGTACCGTAATGATCTTTTTCCCGGTGCCTTTTGAATCTTTCAATTGCATTACCAGGCGGCCTTTACTGTCATAGATCATAACAGGCATATTCGCAACGGCATAAGCCGTTTCTATGACCAGTGAAACGGTTGATTCAGAAACAGGGTTTGGCTGCACCGTTACCAGTTCTTTGTTCGGATCTATATTGCCCGTGCCGGTAGCAAAACATCCGGACGGAATGTTCACTGTAGCTGTATCTATATAGGCATCTGCAAAGCTGGCGACAGCCGTATCAATGATCTGCCGGATGCGGTAGAATACATCTCCCGCATTTACATTGATGAGTGTGTTGGTAAAAGTGTAGTTATGGTTGGCCAGGATAGCGCCGGCCGATGGGTTCAGTTCGCCCACTTTAGTAAAAACGGTTTCACCCGGCGCTTTTCTTTCTATGTGAAATTTCATGGCACTTACATCTTTTGTGCTCCAGGTAATGGTGGCCGTACAGGCACTCACCGAAGCAGAAGAAGTGGCGTATTCTATCAGTAAATTTTTAAAAGCGGTCTTTACATTGGGGATGCCATAACCGATACGATCATTGGGAGAAGTGGAAATGCTTCCCGCCTGCTGCAATGCCTTAATGATCTTCATATTATTATACTCCGGAAATCCCTGCCACAGGCAGGAACTCAGTCCCGCCATATTAGGACAGGCAAAGGAAGTTCCGTTGCTGGTGCCTATTGTATTACCAGTGGTCTGTACCATCGCAGCAACTCCCACAGCGGCCATATCGGGTTTTACCTGTCCGTCTGAAGAAGGGCCATAGCTGGAAAAGCCGCCTACATTGCCCGCAGCACTTACGGCACCCACACATATCACACTGTCTGCATCAGAAGGGGTGGTGATATAGTGCCAGCCGCCATTGCCTTCATTACCGGCTGATAACACAACCAGTAAACCTTTTTTAGCCGCCACATCGGCCCCTTGGGCGGAGATGGTGGTGTTGCCATTCATATTGGCATATACATAATTCAGCGTGGCATTATCAAAATCAAAATAACCCAGCGAAGAAGAGATAAGATCAGCACCGCTGCTGTCGGCCCTTTCTGCGGCACACACCCAGTTGTGTTCCTCAATAGGATATTCACTGGCATCGTCTTCTGTGCGGTACAGCCAGAAAGAAGCTTTGGGGGCTTTGCCAATGAACTGGCCGGGAATATTAGCGGCAATGGTAGAAAAACAATTCATACCATGACTGCCATCGTTGATCACATTTGATTCGCGGGCCACAAAATCCCAGGTGCCGAG
>JAEUVL010000573.1 GCA_016786965.1 Chitinophagaceae bacterium | reverse complement strand
TACTAATCCGTCCAGCCGGATTTCTAAGGCCAGGTCAATTACATCATCAATCTGTTCCTGTGTCAGATCAGGAGCTATCTTCAGCAGCAAAGGCTTCGGTTGCATTTGCGCAGCATTAATGGTTTGCAAATGCGACAATATTTTACGAAGCGAATCCTTCTCCTGCAGTTCCCGAAGGCCGGGAGTATTGGGCGAACTTACATTCACCACGAAGTAGTCAACAAATGCATGCAGTTCTTTAAAGCAGATCTCGTAATCCTTCCAGGCATCGTCGTTAGGTGTCACTTTGTTTTTTCCAATATTACCACCAATGATTAGCCGGGAGACGGTTTTGCCAGGTTGCCTGTTCACTATCGCCCATTGCCTGAGCCTTTCTGCCACCACTTTCACCCCCTCATTATTAAATCCCATCCGGTTGATCAATGCTTTATCTTTTGGTAAGCGGAACAACCTCGGCTTATCATTACCCGCCTGCGGCAATGGTGTCACCGTACCAATCTCCACAAAACCAAAACCCAGGCATTCCAGTTCTTTCAGGTATTTAGCATTTTTATCAAAGCCGGCACCGAGACCCACTTTATTGGGGAATTGAATACTGAATAAAGAATATGGGTGATTTCCCTTTGGACTAAAACAGGAGCTGATAAGCCTTTTAATAAACCCGATCCGGCACATAGCTTTCAGCAGGTTCATAGAAAAATAATGCACCCATTCGGGAGAAAATAGAAAAAGGAAACTCCGTAACAATTTATACATGAAGAGGGACTTAATTATACTCCTTTAGTTTTTCAATTACTTCTTTGCTGAACAGGAGAGGTGCCAGTCCGCCTTCCTCATTATAATTAACAAAGGTCCATTCCGGCGAAAAATCATCTTTAATAGCCACCAGGTAAGGCCTTGCAGAAAGGATGATGGTATTGGTTCTTTTATCATACCGCACCTTGCCTTCACCATACTCTTCCTCCATCATGGTCACCATATCAGCACTTTCGGTCGAATCCGGCACTTCATTGAGTTTCATCCGCATCAGCATAGTGTGCCTGATCTTAACATACTGCCCTTCTTTTGTAGAGAACATGGGGAATATTGTATCCACTCTTACCGAATCCGGAGTGATAGTAAATTCTTCTGATTCAAAAGAGCTTTTCATGGCTTCCAGCATCTGGTCCCGCGGGGCCAGGATAAATAATTTAACATAGGTAAAGTCGAGGATTTTTTCAAGGTCCCATGCTTCAGTTACTCTTAACATACTGTCCAAACGCTGACGCAACCGGGGGTCCTGTTGGGCAAAGCCTTTCAGACCGGTAATGATCACAAACAACAGCAAAAGCACCTTTTTCATACTAAAGTTTTGTCAAAGCAACCGCATTACAGGTGGATAGCAAAAAAATTTTTCCAGATAAGACAAACTGCTAACTTTGATATAGAAAGTTGCATAAACAACCTTTAAATTTTTACTATGCAGGAAGCATATATCATCGCCGGATATCGTACCGCCGTAGGCAAGGCAAAAAGAGGCGGATTTCGTTTTTATCGCCCTGATGACCTGGCCGTAGAGGTGATCAAAGGTATCATGGCCAC
>JAEUVL010000553.1 GCA_016786965.1 Chitinophagaceae bacterium | reverse complement strand
CTCAACTACTACTGCTGTAAACTTTACAGGCTCTGTACCGGGTACAATTTATAATTGGACAAATACAAATACTGCAACAGGCTTAGCAGCAAGTGGTACAGGGAATATCGCATCATTTACTGCGACAAACAGTACTAATGCACCCATAACCAGTACCGTAACGGTAACACCACAATTTGGCTCAACACCTCCAGAGTTGCTTTACTACAAATTTGATGGTTCGGGTAGTACAGTTCCTAACCTTGCAAGTAATCCACCGGCTGGTACAGCTAATGCTACCATTAACGGAACTCATGCTCAGGTAACTGCTGGAAATTGTGGAGGAAGGTTAAGAGGTAGTGGAAGTAATAATGTTACAAGCCATGTAAATACAGGATGGGCTCCCAATTTTACCGGGTCATTTACCATTTCTTTTATTGCTGATGGATTTGTTTCTAATGCAGGTTTAAGTTTTCTTGCAGGATTTTTTAATTCTGGTAACTCAGCAAGAAGTTTGTACTTGGATTTCAATGCTGCTGTTTTCAGCATGAATGTACAAGGTAATAAATGGGTTGGTACTGCGCCAGTTAATGGTGGTGTGCATACCATAACTTTTGTGTATGATGCACCAGCATTAGTGATAAGGGCTTATCTTGATGGAGTGTTGAGTAATACAACTACGCTACCTCAGCCATTAGTAATAAGCGGTAATGCTTTTTATATAGGTGCTTTTGCAAACGATTTTGGCAATAACCCTTGTTTACGGTTTTCGCAAAGCATTGATGAATTCAGAATGTACAGCAGAGCTTTAAGTCTTGCGGAAATTCAGAGCTTGGTTAATAGTTGCACTGCAGGAGTAGCTTGTAATGGCATACCCGAAACTTTTGATATCACTGTTTATCCCGATTTAGTTGTTGACGACCCGGCCGACCAAACAATATGTGCTGGTAGTGCAACTACAGCTGTAAACTTTACCGGTACCGCTGGTGCAGTATACAACTGGACTAACAGTAACCCATCAATTGGTTTAGCCGCAAGCGGTACAGGTAATATCCCATCGTTTACTCCAACATTTAGTGGAACATCTCCTATTACGGCAACGATAACGGTTACTCCGTCATTCTCTGGTGGACCAGCTTGTACATCCTCCTCACAAACATTTACAATAACCGTGAACCCAATACCGGATGTAAATAATGTGGCTAATCAAACGGTGTGTAATAATGCAGCTACAACGGCTATTAATTTTAGCGGTACAGTACCTGGTACAAATTATATCTGGACGAATAGCAACCCATCCATAGGGTTGCCAGCCAATGGTAGTGGAAACATTCCATCATTCACCGCATTAAATACAACGGGTTCTCCTGTAACAAGCACTATTACGGTTACGCCTACATTTGGTTCTGCTGTTCCAGATATTTTGTACTACAAATTTGATGGTGCTGGTACATCAGTTCCTAACCTGGCTAGTAACCCACCCGCTGGTACTGCCAACGCTACAATTGGAGGAAATGGATCACAAGGAAGTTCACCCATATGTAACGGGTCATTAATTGGTGGTGGAAGTTTTGGGGATCAGGTAAACACAAACTGGCAGCCCAATTATAGTGGTTCATTCACTATATCTTTTAAAAACGCAAATCTTTCGGGTAGTTTGTCAAATGGAATTTTTAATATACCCAGC
>JAEUVL010000544.1 GCA_016786965.1 Chitinophagaceae bacterium | reverse complement strand
GCTTCCGTATCCGCCGACAACTCTTTATTGATGTGGTAAAGAGGGTGGGGGAGTAAGGATGGGCTGTTGGATAATCGTGGGGATCGGGTCTGTTCAATAAACGGTGTCAAAAAATGAATAAGTAAATAAAATGCGGGGCAGATTTTTCTCTTTGCGCTACTGCGTCCTGGCGGGAGCCTTTTCTTCAAAGCCCTTATGTAATGACTACCCATCCTGTAAATAACCTGAATATGGTATTGCGGCGAAACATAAATTAGAGTAGCTTGGTCTTGCAGACAATAAATGCAGGTACCGTGCCTGGTGATGGTATCGTCTTTATTTACGCTAACCATTAAACATCTTTTATGGCAGATACTAACACTTCACCTGTTACTCCCCGGCCGGATGATTTTCATATTGGCCTTACCATGGCGGGTGCTGCTTCTGCTGGTTGCTATACAGCAGGAGTGATGGATTACCTTTTTGAAATACTTGATCTCTGGCAACAGGCAAAAGAAGGTAAGCTGGGGCCTGAATGGGGAAACGCCATTTACCAACTGGTGCCACCGCACAATGTAACTATTGATGTAATGGGCGGCACTTCAGCCGGCGGTATGACAACTATCATGGCCGCTATTTATGCCATCAAAGGGAAGATCAATCCGGTAAAAGACCCCGGGGAGAAGCATTGCCTGAAAGAAAATATATTTTATGACAGTTGGGTGCTGATGGGGGACGGCGTGGAAAAAGGTAAGCCGGAAAAAAAGGAGCACCTTCTTTTTGAAAGAACACTCAGCACCCGTGACCTGGATGAAACAGGTAAGATACAATCACTGCTCAATTCTGATTTTATAGACAGCATCTGCGATGGCGCTTTTGCAGATGATGTGCCTGTAAAGAAAAGACCGGCTTATATTTCACCCGGGCTGGAAGTGCTGCTCTCGCATACGATGCTGCGAAGTGTGCCGCTGGCCGTAAATTTTTCCACTCCATTTGGCAACCTGAAGAAAAACGGCGACAAACCTGAGCATAACACCTTCGATCATTTTACGGTTTCGCATTTCAAATTGGATTTTGATGAAGCGGCACATAAAGACAAATACCTGCCGCTCGACCCCTTCGGACCAGCAAACGCTACTATGAAACTGGCCACGAAGGCTACCGGTGCTTTTCCAATTGGTCTGCGGTTCAGGGAATTCTTTAACCAGGAGCTTTCATCAGCTTACATGAAAAACCTGGCCGAGAGAATTGTATTTAAAAAGCAGGCAGGTGCAGCAGGCAGCGGCTTACCGCCACTGGAATGG
>JAEUVL010000539.1 GCA_016786965.1 Chitinophagaceae bacterium | reverse complement strand
ATTCATAGAGTGCAGCATTTCGACAGATACTTCGCCGGTATAGGCACCGCTTTTCTTATGGTGGCAATTTTGCGCAGCTACATAAAAATTCCGTTCACCGGTCTCCACCTCGCTCCTCGTCATTAATAAATAAGGATAAGGAACAGCGAAGATCGCCTCCTGGTCAGGCCCCAGCCTTATTTCTGCTCCCAGTATATCATCCAGTAATTTTTCTCCCTGCTGAAATGTAAGGTTCATCTTCCAGTTAGCGGCGGCTATTTGCTTTCTCATTATTGATCTATTGGTTTATTGTATTATTACCTGGAATAAAACTACAAGATTATGACCGTTTAATTTACATGCTCAAACACATATTTCAAAATGCTTTTCTCATCATCTTTCAGCAGTTGACCTTTTAATTTTTTCCAATCATCAATGTCCTTCAGGGCTTTATCCAACTCGTAACGGTTCACCCCATCGCTGCCCCAGCTAAAATTAGGAATGTATTTTGGTGTAAGGCCTGCACCAAATACATTACATGAAACACCGATGAGCGTACCTGTATTGATCGCCGTGTTCACTGCTGTTCTAGAATAATCCCCCATCATCACACCGCATTTAGTACCGGCATTCATCTCGCCCTTTGATGTCCACACTTTCACATCACTGGCATTATTCTTCAGGTTGGAGTTAGTTGTACCAGCCCCCATATTGCACCACTCCCCCACCACCGAATCACCAAGGTATCCATCATGGGCTTTATTGCTGAATCCAAACAGAACAGAATTCTTGATCTCACCACCGGCCACACAGCGAGGCCCCAGGGTGGTGGCACCATACACTTTAGCTCCCATCTTCAGGCAGGCGCCTTCGCCCATGGCAAATGGCCCCCGGATGATGCAGCCTTCCATCACTTCCGCATCTTTACCAATATATACCGGGCCTGTGGACGCATTGATGATGCTGTGCTCCACCTTGGCCCCTTTTTCTACAAATACCTGGGATGGTTTTACTATTTTATTGGTCTTGGAAACAGGCTGGGATTTTTTACCGGCTGTCAGCCATTCATAATCCTGGCGGATGGCACAGTCATTCAATTGAAAGATATCCCAGGGGAACTGTATCGTTTTTACCTCCTGTGAAAAAACGACAGCTTTGCCCGCCTTTATCCGGTATGTATCAATAATATCATCCCTGGTGATGCGAAATGCTATGCTGTTGCCACCAGGTGTGGTGATGAATTCACTGTTCTTCAGCCGCAGGATGGCCTTTACCAGTTTGGGTGTTGGCAGTACATTGCCATGTATCATAAAACATACACCCTCACCAATAGCTTCATCAATATTCACAGAGCGTTCAAGATCTTTATAATCATCCTCTTTCTTGTCGTAGGAGATCATTCCCATCATTTGCTCCCATTTTTCCCGGATAGTAAGGATGCCGACACGGATATCCTGGATCTGACGGGTCAGCGTAAAAGGATGGAGATTTTCCGGTTGGCAGAATTCTTCTGTAAATATGATCTTATTCATAAGAATAGATTGGTGGTAAAAATAAGAAAGAAAGGCGAGCCATTGGGTGACTGTGGCATCGGCTCCTTATTTTTTAGCCTGTATTCTAATGGCAAAGGGATGAATGATCGGGAAGTAAGCCTTTCACCCGATCGGAAAAAGTAAGACGGGCATTAGATTACCCTGCATTAAAATTTACTTGCAGTTCAACGAACCGGAAGAATTCTTGTATTTATGGTGCGAAGCATTGCAGCACAGGTATGCTATATAAAGGTCACACATATTGTTTCAGGCGGGAAGATCGCCTGGTGACTGTGGCAATAAAATGTTCTTCCATGGTAAGCCTTGCAAGCAGGTAACTCACCGCTGATTCTGCCCCCTGGTTAAGGTTCACATTATTTTCTTCCAAGCCGTCATAGCATCCCCCGGTACAGGGATTATACATGATCTGGTGCAAATGATTGCTGCCCAGGAACCAGTTAAAAGCCATCTCCATTTTTGTTTTATATTCTTCATCTTTGAACACATCATAGAATTTGCTTAAGGCCAGGATGGTGTATGCTACGTCAATAGGTTGCTCCCCTCCCTTCTTTATCCTCGCCGTTTCATCACCATGATGCAGCCAGCTTCTGTTCGATATGACCTTTATTCCCCTGTCATCAAATGTTTTTGATAATAAAAAATCGAACGATTCCTTTGCCGTTTCCTTATACATTGCATCACCGGTGGTAAGCCAGGCGCATAACATTGCTTCGGGCAATATGCTGTTAGCATAGGTCAGGTAACTCTCAAACCAGCGCCATTTATCATCTGCTTCGTGCCGGTACATCTGCAGCAGCCTGTCCGCTAATTCTTTTACCAGCAGCGCATCTCCCGGTTCTTTCTGATACCTGCTGCGGTAATACAATCCCTTTATCACAAAAGCCATTGCCCGGGTGGAATGCATACTGCTGACATTCAGCGTTGTAATCGTCATTACAGCTGCCGCTTCTGCTATTAGCTGAAGCGGTAGCTTATCCTGTAACGAAAGCATATACCCAAGTGCCCAAACAGCCCTGCCATTGGCATCTGCCAGGTTTACTTCCTGGTTTTGTGCAGTAAACTGCCGTTCTTCCTTTACATAATTTAAAAAATGGCCTTCCTGCTGGAGGCAATGCTTAATAAAGTGAAAATATATCTTGATATACTTTAAGTCTTCCCTGTCACCAGTCAGTTCAAAATGCATGCACAGGGCGATCAGGGCCCTTGCATTATCATCAAGCGTATAGCCGGATGTGATATCGGGTTGATTGATCATAGAAAACTGGATCATTCCAAAGGATGTGGTCAGTTTTTTTATATGGTCCAGGTTGATTGCGGGTATTTCATAATGCAGTTTAATTTTCCCTTCAGCCATTTGCTCAAACAACTTCGAATGAGCAATGGCCACATTTTCCCAGGCAGTGGATGCCATCCGGTGCAATCCGTTTGAACTAATCTGTTGTCTTCTTTTTTCATCTCCCAGGAGAGAACATACCGCTGTTGCTAATTGGGCAGAGTCCCTGAAATCAATAATGATACCCCCATCTTCCTTCAATACTTCTTTCGCATGGGGAATGGGCGTTGAGATAACAGCACAACCACAACTGATGGCATAGGCAAAAGTGCCGCTTACGGCCTGGTTGGGATCTTTGGAAGTAAATAGATAGATATCGGTCAATTGTAAATAGTCGAGTAATTCAGATAGTGGCAGAAATTTATTGATGAACAATACATGATCGTTTAATTGCAACTCATCGATCCTCTTTTCCAGCATTTGCCGGTACTGCTCTCCTTCCTGCTTTACAACAGAGGGATGCGTTTTACCAATGATAAGAAATAAAACATCCGGGTATTGCGCTACAATAGCAGGCAACGCCTCCACTGTTGTCTCCAGGCTTTTTCCGGAACCAAGTAATCCGAAAGTAGAAAGCACTTTTCTGCCAGAAAGATTATAGTGCTCCTTCAGCAGCATCTTGTCTGCATGGGGTACCAGGTGGGTGCCGTGCGGTATCACAGATATCTTTTCAGGGGCCACTCCATATTCACTAATTAGTATCTGTTCTGAATTAAGTGTCATTACAATAACAGCAGCAGCCAAACTGGTAAGCCCCTGCACTTTCTGCCGTAAGATGCTGCCTGGTCCGGGCAACACAGTGTGGAAAACGATCACCACTGGTTTCGCCAGGCCATACATAAAAGAAATAAGCCGTTCGTCGTTCTCCACAAACAACCCAAACTCATGTTGTAACAGGACCAGCTGTATCGCCGGCGTATCGTTAATGATTTGCTGCATGTGTCTGAAAGAGGTTGGCTCATCAGTATTGATGATATACTGTACTTCTCCGGGATAAGTGTGTTGCTCAGTGGCTGTTTCCAGGGCACAGATGCGCAGGCTGAAAGAATGACCAAATTTCTTGTGTAAGGCCAGCACGAGGTCCTGCGAATAG
>JAEUVL010000522.1 GCA_016786965.1 Chitinophagaceae bacterium | reverse complement strand
TGTTAGTGCAATGGTCTTCTGCCACTTACGCATATCCCGGTTTCCAATCGTTCCCACCTTCGTAAACATTAGCTGCAAATTCTTGTTACTTTTACAATCTAATTAGTGAGCTATGATCAAAACAGGCAATCCTATTATCAGTATTTATACGGAAATGACGCCCAACCCGGAGACCATGAAGTTTGTGGCTAACAAGCTGTTATACCCCGGTAAAAGCATTGATTTCCCCGATGCGGAAAGCGCCAAACCCTCTCCGCTGGCTACTGAACTGTTCGGTTTCCCCTTTATTAAGGCCGTATTCATTGCCAGCAATTTTGTAACGCTGACCAAGACCACCGAAACAGACTGGCAGGATGTGATCCCTTCTATCCGTCAGTTTTTGAAAGAGTACCTGGAAGAAGGCAAAGCGGTGATCAATGAAGAAGAACTGGCGGCTGTAAAACAATCCAGCAGCAATGAAGTGGCCGCTGATGATGATGACGTGGTAAAAAGGATCAAGGAATTATTAGATAATTATGTTCGTCCTGCCGTGGAAATGGATGGTGGCGCCATTCAATTCAAAAGCTATGAAGCAGGTACGGTTAGCCTGGCCATGCAGGGGTCCTGCAGTGGTTGTCCTTCTTCCATGATCACCCTGAAAGCCGGCATAGAGGGCATGATGAAAAGAATGATACCGGAAGTAAAAGAAGTGGTGGCGGAAGCAGAGTAATAGACCCCTGTCCCCTAAAGGGGAACTTAAATAGTTTGCGCCTCGAAGTTGAGGCGCTTTTTTTATTTAGCCACAGATTTTCACAGATTATAGATCTGTTAATTCGTGTAATCTGTGGCTTAAATAATTTCGTGACTACCCTTTCTTCCAGATCACCTTTCGTTCTGCGAGGTAATTAAGCACAAACACAAAACATTCTTTCCTGTTTCCGATCAGTTCTGGCGGAAAGACCCCTTTTTCTGTAAACAGTTCCTTTGCGATCAGGTGTACAGCGGCAGTACAGGTATAGCCGGTTGTCCGGGCCATGGAAGATGTTTTAGTCACTGCATCATACCGGTCGAACAGGTTATAGGTGATTGTTTTGTCCTTTCCTTTTATTACTACTTTCATTACCGTAAACTCTTCTTCTTCCGGACCGAGCTTCCATTCATTCACCAGCAATTTAGAAGTAAACTCCAGCGGGGAA
>JAEUVL010000431.1 GCA_016786965.1 Chitinophagaceae bacterium | reverse complement strand
CAACTGAGGGTGAGATCATTGATGCACACATGGGCGGGCAGGGTGGTGGTGTAGTAAATGACAGCGGCCACATCTTCTGCGGAGAGGGGTGTTAACCCATTGTAGATGGAGCTGGCGGTGGCCTCATCGCCTTTGAAGCGTACGATGGAGAATTCGGTTTCGGCTGCGCCGGGGTTTATGGCGGTGACCTTGATATTATGCCGCAGCAAATCTATCCGCATGCCCTGGCTGATGGCATCTACGGCATATTTGCTGGCACAGTACACATTGCCTTTTTCATATACTTCTTTGCCTGCTACGGAGCCCAGGTTGATGATGTGCCCCTGCTTCCGGCGGGCCATGAGTTGGGATACGGCTTTGGCCACATACAAAAAACCTTTTACGTTGGTATCGATCATGATGTTCCAGTCGTCGGTACTGCCTTCTTCAAAATAATCCCTGCCGAGTGCAAGGCCGGCATTATTTACAAGCACATCGATGGCTTTCCATTCTTCGGGTATTTGACTGATGCTGTGAAATACATCGTTTTCGATGCGCACATCAAAGGGCAGTTGCAGCACGGCGACATTGTATTTCTGTTCTATTTCATCGGCTAGTTCCTGGAGGCGGTCGGTCCTTCTGCCATTGATGATGAGGTCGTATCCATTTTCTGCAAACTTGTAAGCAGTGGATTTTCCAAATCCTGCTGTGGCGCCGGTGATGAAGGCTATTTTGGGCATGGAGATAAGTTGAGTTGTTTTGAAGTTTATGAGTTTGCAAGTTCAAAAGTTTACCAGGTTATCCGTTTCAACCAGTCAACTTTTCAACCTGTTACCTTATCAGGGTTACCGTGCCTTTCAGGAAAATATTATTGCCGAGATAATCCTGTGCTGATACCATCCAGACGAATACACCACTGTTTTGCAGGCGGCCATTTATTCTGCCATCCCATCCTTGTTTGTTTTGGGTGGTGGTGAAGACCTGCTGGCCCCAGCGGTTGTACACACTGAAATAGTTGATGCGGCGAATACCTACGGCTATGGGACGGACGACATCATTGAGTCCGTCATTATTGGGGGTGAAGGCTGTGGGAACAAAGACAGATGGATTGGTTTTGAATACTCTTACTGTTACAAAGGCAGAGTCTGCACAGCCAATGGCATCTCTGACGATCAGTTTGTATCTGACACTGTCGATGCTGCTGTTATATACACCAATGGGATTGAAGACAGTGGTGCTGCTAAGGCCGGTGGAAGGGCTCCAGAGGTAGCTTACGCCACCGGTGCCATTGAATAGTAAGGGCTGTCCGACCACTACGGTGGTATCATTGCCTGCAAAGGCCCTTACCCTGGGTTGTACGGTTACAAGTATGGTATCACGACCGGGCTT
>JAEUVL010000408.1 GCA_016786965.1 Chitinophagaceae bacterium | reverse complement strand
AAAAAAATAGCGACACATACCAATCTGACAATAAGTGATGAATTACTGCAAACAATGGAGGAGCGAAGCCGTTACCATGCAAAGTTTCCCGGGGAGGCATTTACAGGTGATGCACCGCCGGAAGTTCAGCCGGCTTACCTGGCCAACTGCATGAAGTTATACCGGGAACTGGAGGAAAGGCGACAACTTACTGCTTCAGTGAATGTATGATGAACTGAAATAATTGCCTGGCAGAATCATCTGCGGATTCTGTATGGGTTAAAATGGTAAGATCGGGTGATGGTGGTTCTTCGTACACATCGCTGATGCCGGTCAGGTTCTTCACTTTATCCGGATGTCCATCTGGCAATAAGGCCCTTTTATATAATCCTTTGGTGTCCCTCACTATTAATTCTTCTTTACTGCAATTGATCCAAACCGTTTTAGCGGCATACTTTTCTTTTAACTCGTTTCTTATTTCTTCATACGGGTTTATAGCAGCGATGATGGCTATCTTTCCATCCCGGGTAAGATCATACGCCAGTTTGCCCAATCTTCTGATGTTCTCATGGCGGTCCGCTTTGGAGAAGCCCAGGTCTTTACAGAGTGTTTTCCGGTATTCGTCACCGTCAATTACTTCAGCAGCCAGGCCCTGCTCTTCCAGCAATGGTATGGTCAAACGGGCTATAGATGTTTTTCCGGCACCTGATAACCCGGTCATTTGAATCAAGAGCATAGTGCTGTAATATAGTGCAGGTTTTCGCAAGCGTAAAAAAATATTGTCATAGTTTGCAGATGAATGAAGAAAGCCTTTCTCCAACTGCATGCGGCTGTTTTTCTGGCCGGTTTTACCGGTATCCTGGGCCGGCTCATTTCCTTGAATGAAGGAATGATCGTATGGTACAGGCTATTGTTCACTGCAGCGACCATGTGGATTTTATTCAGCCTGATGAAGAGATTGGAACGGATCGCTTTGGCGGACATATTCAAGATAGCGGGAGTTGGTTTTATTGCTGCTATGCACTGGGTCACTTTTTATGGATCTATAAAATATTCCAATGTATCGGTGTCGCTGGTCTGCTTTTCCTCTATCGGTTTTTTTACTGCTTTATTTGAACCATTGATACTGCGCAAGCGGATAAAATGGATCGAGTTGCTCCTGGGCTTGATAACGCTCAGTGGTATTTATATCATTTTTCATTTTGATAC
>JAEUVL010000395.1 GCA_016786965.1 Chitinophagaceae bacterium | reverse complement strand
GATGTACCGAGAGATTTGTCACCCATTGTTGTTAATCCGCCAACGGTTACCTGTGCCAGCACTGCTACATTAACTGCACCGGTTGCCAACAGCTATTTATGGACGCCCGGCGGAGCTACCACACGAAGCATTACCACTCCGCCATTGTTTACCAACACACAATTCAACGTAACATTGGGTTATGGTAATGCTGGTTGCACAAGAGAAGATTCTGTAACAGTTACTGTTACCAGTTTGCCGCCAACCATCAGTTGCCCCGCAAATATTACGCAGAGCAATACCACTGGTCAGTGTGGAAGAATTGTAACATATAGCACAACTGTTGGAGGTTTGCCAACGCCAACAGAGACCTACACCTTTAGCGGAGCCACCACAGGCTCGGGTGCAGGTAATGGCAGCGGTTCATTCTTTAATGTAGGTACAACAACTGTAACGGTTACGGCTACCAATTCCTGTGGCAGTGTGAATTGCTCATTTACGGTGACGATTAACGATACCGAACCCCCAACGGTAACTACCGGAAGCATTGGCAGTTGTTACCCCACCGTGGCAGCAGCACAGGCAGCAGCACTGGCAGCTACCTCAGCTACCGATAACTGCCCCGGTCCATTAGTAGAAACCGCTTCAACAGTGGGAACCTGCAGTGCAGTAATAACAGTAAGAACAACTGATATTGCCGGTAATTTCACAGATGTAACTTATAATACAAGAATTGATAATACCGCGCCAACTGTAACGGTGGGCACCATCGGCTCTTGCTATCCAACTGTTGCAGCAGCAGAGGCAGCAGCCCTGGCAGCAACCAGTGCAACAGACAACTGTCCTGGCGCATTGACGGAAGTAGCTTCCACTGTTGGAACCTGCAGTGCTGTGATAACTGTAACGACAACGGATGTTTGTGGTAATTCAACATCGGTTACTTATAATACAAGAATTGATAACACACCGCCATCTATCACTTGCCCCGCACCGGTTACCGTAAGCTGTGAAGGCGATGTGCCGACACCGGATATCAATGCACCAATCGTATCAGATAACTGTCCGGGTGTCATCACTGTAAGTTTCATGGGCGATGTGATCAGCGGACAAACCTGTGCCAACCGTTATACCATCACCCGTACATATCGTGCAACAGATGGTTGCGGTAACTTTACAGAATGCACACAGATTATTACAGTGAACGATCAGACAGCTCCTGTGATTACCTGCCCCGCTCCTGAAACGGTTAGTTGCGCTGCTAACGTACCAGCTCCGAATATTGGACTGGTTACTGCTTTTGACAACTGCGGCAGCCTCGGTGGACCTGTTACTATTACACACCAGGGCGATGTGATCAGCGGACAAACCTGTGCCAACCGTTTCACTATCACACGTACGTATCGTGCAACAGATGCTTGCGGCAACTTCGCAGAATGTACACAGATCATCACCGTTAATGATCAGACACCGCCAACCATCACCTGTCCTGCACCGGTAACGGTCAGCTGTGCGGCTGATGTTCCTGCTCCGGATATTGCTTCAGTTACAGGTGTAAGCGACAACTGTGCTGGTGTGGTGACCGTAACGCATCAGGGCGATGTGATCAGTGCACAAACCTGTGCTAACAGATATACTATAACAAGAACATACAGGGCTACAGATGTGTGCGGCAACTTTACAGAATGTACACAGATCATTACCGTAAACGATCAGACCGCTCCTGTTATCACCTGCCCTGCACCGGTAACAGTAAGCTGTGCCAGTGCAGTACCTGCACCGAACACTGCTTCAGTAACTGCTACTGACAACTGTGCCGGTGTGGTGACCATCACCCATCAGGGCGATGTGATCAGCGGACAAACCTGCGCCAACCGTTACACCATTACCCGCACTTACCGTGCTACTGATGTGTGCGGCAACTTTGCAGAGTGTACACAGATCATCACCGTAAACGATCAGACACCGCCAAACATCACCTGTCCTGCACCAGTAACAGTAAGCTGTGCCAGCGCAGTACCTGCGCCGAACACTGCTTCAGTAACTGCTACTGACAACTGTGCCGGTGTGGTAACAGTAACCCATATAGGCGATGTGATCAGCGCACAAACTTGTGCTAACCGCTACACGATCACAAGAACATACAGGGCAACAGATGTGTGCGGCAACTTCGCAGAATGTACACAGATCATCACCGTCAACGATCAGACACCGCCAACACTTACCTGTCCTGCACCGGTAACTGTAAGTTGCGCTTCTGCCGTGCCGGTTCCCAATATCGCTTCCGTAACAGGAGTAAGCGACAACTGTGCCGGTGTGGTAACAGTAACCCATGTAGGCGATGTGATCAGCGCACAAACCTGCGCTAACCGCTACACGATCACAAGAACATACAGGGCAACAGATGTGTGCGGCAACTTTGCAGAATGTACACAGATCATCACTGTGAACGATCAGACACCACCAGTGATAACCTGCCCTGCACCAATAACAGTAGCTTGCGCTTCTGCAGTACCTGCGCCAAATACGGCCCTGGTAACTGCTACTGACAACTGCGGCGGTGTTATTACGATCACCCATATCGGAGATGTGATCACCAACCAAACCTGCCCGAACAGGTACACACTTACCCGTACCTATCGTGCCACCGATGTGTGCGGCAACTTTGCAGAATGTACACAGGTTATAACAGTCAACGATAATATCGCACCGGTGATCACTTGCCCTGCAAATATTACCGTAACCACACCTGTGGGCTCCTGCACAGCCGTAGTTAATTTTGCGGCCACTGCCACAGACAACTGTAACGGTGCTGTTACCATCACCTATTCACAGGCACCAGGTACAGCATTCCCGATAGGCACTACTACTGTTACAGCTACAGCAACAGATGCTTGCGGCAACAGCAGCACTTGCACATTTACGATCACAGTGCGGGATGCACAATTGCCCACTATTACTGCACAGCCGCAAAACAGAACAGTATGTGCAGGTCAGAATGCCACCTTCAGCGTAACAGCCATAACAGCGCCAAGCGCCGGTGGACCGATCGCATACCAGTGGCAGCAGGCAAATGGAACAGTTTGGACGAATATACCTGGCGCTACTGCATCCACTTACACAGTGAACAGTGTCACCCTGAGCATGAATACAAACACGTTCCGCTGTGTACTCACAGGCCTTTGCACCGTAGTTAATTCTAACCCGGCCACGCTGTTTGTCAACTCACCACCAACTATCGCTCTTACAGCATCACCGTTGGCGGCCCTGTTGCCAAACCAGACAACAAGCATCACTGCCACGGTCAATCCTCCGGGTGGTACGTTTGTATGGTCACTCAACGGTACTCCGATAACCACCGTAACAGGCCCTGTGCTTGGACCGATCAACGTCAACGGTATTGGCACTTACACAGCCGTGTACACCGATCCCAGAGGTTGCGTATCGTCAACGGCCAGCATACAGATAGGTGCACAGGCATCCAGCCAGTTGTGGGTGTATCCGAACCCGAACACCGGAATATTCAACGTAAGGTTCTACAACCAGACCGGCGAACAAGTAACACTGAAAGTGTTTAATGGTCTTGGCCAGGTGGTGTACACACAAAGCCTGCCATTGGGTGTGGCGTACAGCAATATCACCGTGAACCTCGGCAATATGCCTGCAGGTGTATATATAGTGAAGATCATGAACGGAACTGGCGCCGAACTGGCAGCTAAACGAATAGTGGTATATCGCCCATAAGGTAAAAATAACAGACCTCCTTACATTACAACATCCCGTCAACTGGCGGGATGTTTTTTTATGTGTAATACTAATTGAACACTAATATCATTCTGTCATCGGTAGTCCTTTAGTTGGTCAAGGATTTTCTGTTTATGAGTATCAGACATTTTTAGTGTAAAGAACCCCGATTTAATAGCACCACTTTTTAATCGGTCCTCCATCCAGTCCTCCACAAAACCAGGAGCATATCCGTTCATAGTGAACTCCCCATCAGAGGGTAAGATCATTATTCCTGGATAAGCGTTTAAATATTGTTGTTTATTTCTTACAGACCTGCTATTCGAGTACAGCCAAAACTGAATGTCGTAAAGCAAATACGAAAGCTCATCTGCGTGAAGAGAGAAATGACCTTTTTGACTCACCACTGCCTTAGAAATATTTCGGATCACCTTACCAATGCCGGGAAAATGAATGAAGTTGTCGCATAATTCAGTCAGGATGGTGGAGAACCTCCCATGCTCGGTTATATGGAATGCTGCCTTTGCGTCCTCAGCGGAGGTGTCGTAAACACTTTCATGCACAAGCCCGCGAATGAATGTTTCAAAGTCCTTTGCTAAAAAACTAATTCGGTCACTGTCGTCAACATGAACAACTGCTGGTTCCCCTTCCTTGCCACACGCTGTATAGTCCAGCATGATCATATCATGTCCTGCAGAAGGAGTGTCGCAAATACAACAGCCAATATTGGGATACTGACCTTCGCCGGTAAAAAAAGTACTGCCCAGATCACCACACAAAGAATATGTTTTGCTCCGCCCGATTCCCATAATACCACGGATCTGAACATGGTCGTCCTCCGTTGGGAAACAATTGTTGATGGGCTTACCCCCATTATGCAACTTCATTAATGCGATGTAAGAAGCAGGCAATTTGTACCCAAGTTCCTCCTCAATGGAGGCGATAAGCTCGTCAGACGGATATTCTTCAACGTAGTTTTCCAATGCATATTTGCTATCATCCCAAAAGTTCGTAAAGTCAAAGTCGTCAAAGTATTTTTCCATACTGTAATATTATGGTAGGGAAGTAGAGGTTCGCCTTTCCTGGGGCCTCAGTCTCGCTTTTTAATAAAGTTAAATACTAAGAGCTAAAGCTGGGTAACGCCTGTTCCCACCTGAAGCGGACTTTTATTATTTGTCAGGCCCAAGTTGTTTTTGTGAATGTAAGGTCAAACTATAATGCTCTTCAATAGGTACTGCTTTTCTGGAAACTTTATTTATATCTTTTCCTTCTTTTGTCCATAAGAAAGGGTAAAAATGATATACCTCATCCCCGTTAAGGTTTTCAACCTCATCTTTCCAATTTGGCCAGCGTAGGGTGTCATAAAACTTTGCAATGTCCCCGTTAAAACAAAAGTGTAAAAATTCCGTGTATGTCATATCCAATGCTTCCCAAACTAAATTGTCAGGAGCTAAATAATAAATTTTGCCGGCGTCTTTGCCAAACTGTCCACCATTAACTGCAAAGAAGCCGCCAACAACATCGTCAGCCACTAAAAGAAATGTCGGTCTGTCGCCAAACTCTTTAAATGATTTGCCCTTATTCCAATCTGGAACTGTCCGGCTGAGTTTGCTATTTCCTGAACCCAGAATTCTTATCCAGCCGTGGTCAATTAATAAGCCACCTGTTGAATATATGATGGCACCCATAGGTGAACGTGTCGTTACTTGCGTTTTATATAATGCGTCTTTTGCACTGACCGTATCACAAGAAAGAACTTCCACTTTATTTTTTGCAGAGTCGATCCATTGTTGAACAAGTAACCAACCGGGTTCAGTCTTGTTAATTAATTCATCAACAGGACGCATTGTATTTTGAGATGTTGCCGTCAAAGAAAGAAATATCAAAACAGCAAGTAGAAAATTATATCTCATAATGGAATGTCGGTTTAAAACAAGTGTTTACGGGTTACGTATTGCTTATGGCAGGGAGTTTGTAAAACGTCAGCCCCACTAATGCCAACATGATGTTAGCGGCTGGCATATCTTGTAAGAGGCTCATCATCTTTG
>JAEUVL010000359.1 GCA_016786965.1 Chitinophagaceae bacterium | reverse complement strand
CTCAGATGCTATCAAAAATGTGTCCCTTATAAAAGGAGGTATGCCTGCCCAATACGGTGGACGCCTTTCGTCTGTGGTGGATGTGGCAATGAAAGATGGGAATATGAATACTTTTCAAATGGATGGCGGTATCGGGTTGATAGCTTCACGGTTTTCTATACAGGGGCCCATTAAAAAGAATAAAGCATCATTTATCCTCTCAGCCCGCAGAACTTATATTGATGCATTGGTAAAGCCTGCTATCAAGAAAACAAGCAGTTTCTATGGATCTGGTTATTATTTCTATGATGTGAATGCCAAGATCAATTACAAGTTCTCAGATAAGGACCGGCTTTACCTGAGTGGTTATTTTGGTCGTGATGTGTTTGACTTTAATAACAGCAAGCGTTCTTTTAAGACCAATATTCCCTGGGGCAATGCCACAGGCACTCTCCGCTGGAACCATGTATTCAACCGGCGCTTATTTTCCAATACTACTTTAGTGTACAATGATTATAAATTTAAATTCACCGCCCAACAGGAAACATTTGAAATAGGTTTGTCCTCAGGTATCCGGGATGTAACACTGAAATCCGACTTTGACTATTATCCTTTGCCCAATCATAAATTGAAATTTGGAGGCCTGGTTACTTACCATAAGTTTGTACCCAATGTGGTGAGCGGCCGACAAGATTCTATCATCTTTACTCCCAATAATGAAGGCAGTAAATATGCTGCTGAAACAGCTATCTACCTTCAGGATGATTGGGAGATAGGCGAGAAGTGGAAGCTGAATTACGGCTTGCGATTCAGTAGTTTTTCCCAAATTGGCCCGTATAATTTGTATACCCGTGATGCGGATGGCAATAAGTTAGACAGTACTATTTATAAGAGTTTTGAACCTGTGAAAACATATGGTGGTTTTGAACCAAGGGCTACACTCCGGTATGCCATAGATGATGAGACATCCATAAAAGCCGCAGTGACAAGAAACCTGCAGTATATTCACCTGGTGAGCAATGCTGGTACTACCTTGCCTACCGACCTTTGGGTGCCCAGTACATACATCGTAAAACCTCAGATCAGTTGGCTATACGCCGCTGGTTTGTTTAAGAACTTCAAAGACAATACTTATGAAACTTCGCTGGAGGTATATTATAAAGATTTGCAAAACCAGGTAGAGTATAAAGAGGGCTACACCCCCTCGCTGGCTGATCCCGAAGAGGAATTTGTTTTTGGAAAGGGTTGGAGCTATGGAGCTGAAATGCTGGTGAATAAACTAAAAGGACGCATGACTGGCTGGGTGGGCTATACTTTGTCGTGGACATGGCGAAAGTTTCCTCAACTTAATGATGGCGAAAAATACCCGGTAAAGTATGACCGCCGGCATGATCTTTCCGTAGTGGCAAATTATGAAGCCTCCAAGAAATGGAAACTCGGAGCTGTATTTGTGTATGGCACTGGTAATGCGATTACCTTGCCTGAACGCTTTTATGTTATTAATGGAGTCCTTACCCAGGAGTACAGCAAACTGAATCAATACCGGATGAAAGCTTACCACCGGCTTGATCTTTCAGCTACATTAACCCCAACGCCTAAAAAGAAAAGAAAAGTGAGCAGTTACTGGGTATTCAGTATTTACAATGTATACAGCCGCCTGAATCCTTATTTCATCTATTTTGATCAAACGGGCAGCCCGGTAAATGGTGATCTGAAAGTGGAATCAAGGCAAGTGTCATTGTTCCCTGTTTTGCCTGCGGTGACATGGAATTTCAAGTTTTGATCACAATCCCTTTGATATTATATGTAAGAACAGCAAATCCTGCATCAGTCTACAAAGCAGTTGCATGAAAAGAATTCTTATACTTCCATATGTTTTTCTATCATTAATACTGGCGGCACAAACGAATTCCGATACTGCACACAGTAAACCTCCGTGTCCGGTTTGTAACAATCATAAGAATGTTATTCCTATCGTATACGGCAAACCGGTCAAGTCCACTATTCAAAAGGCCGAAAGGGGAGAATGCCGGTTAGGCGGCTGTATTGTGAGCCGAAACAGCCCGAAATATTATTGTAAAAAAGACGAGAAGGAATTTTGATGAATTCTATTGTCCTTTTACAACTACCGGAGGTTTCTCATAAATGAACCTCACCATTGCATTTTTCTGTTCATCGGAAGTAAGGTACAACTGGTATCGTTTTGTACCAGCCGTCACGATCATCAATGCTGTATTTGGAGGAATGGAGCCGAGGTTTTCACCTACCATGATCACTTCCTGTTCTGTTCGTTTGAGGTCGATCTTTATATTTACGGAAACAGGCTGTGTTGTTAGCCTCTTGTTAGACACAACAGGCATCCCATTGGCATAAACGGATATAGTGTCGCCATCGATCTGTCCATTATCATAAAAGTCAATCCTGATATTACCGGTATCTACTTTAATTTCTTTTACTAATTCCGCTTTTCGTTTAGTAAGGGAAGGGGGTAATTTGAGTTCGGGTTTAAAAGTGGCTTTTTCAAAACGGTTTAGCACAAGTGTGCCAGGATCACAAACTGTTTTTCCATCCATAGCTTTGCCGGAAGGCGTTGACCAGGACCCACGCAACTGTTCATCGGTGATCACATTTCCGCCACCTCTGTGAAAAGTAAGACGGTATGTTTTTATACAAGGGACGCAGTCTTCTTTAATCCGGAAGGTGATAATGCCAATTTCCTGGATAAGCAGCAGGTTGCTGTCTTTTTTATAAGTACCCTCAAAATTCTCTTTCACATAATTAAGCGAATCTGAAAAATGATAGGCAGTCCCGGTGATACGGCTGCCAGCCACTTGTAACTGTAATTCTATATTATAGACGGGAAAACAGGCCCCAGGAGCCATTACCAATTTGCCTTTCCAAATGCCATTGATATCCTGTGCCTGGGTAAGAACAGAAAGAAGCAGAAATACCGGTATGAATAGTTGACGCAACATTATAATGGAAAAATAAATGAAATTACAGCAGCAGGAAATAAAAATTACAGAAACGGCAACCGCTGTTACTAAATTTCAGTACCGATAACTACTTCGGCCGTTGCAACCGGAACTTCACCATTGCATTTTTTTGTTCTGTTGAACTTATCCGCACATCAAATCGTTGCCCACCGGATTCTACTATCATTAATGAAGTATTGGGAGGAATGCGGCCAAGGTTTTCTGCCACCATCACCAGTTCATGATCAATATTCTCATCTTCCAGGCGAAGCTTTACCACTAATGGAGATGCTGTCAGTCGTTTAGCAGACAAGACCAGCTTATTATCATAGTACACAGAAATGGTATCATCATCAATCTCACCGTTATCGAAGAGTTTGATCGTTACATCGGCACTGGGTACTGTTAATACTTTTACCAGTTCATTGCTTCTGTTCTTCAGGACTGCTGGTTTGGGGATGACCAGCGGCGGAGTAACTTTAGTAACGGGTGTATTGATCTTAGTTTTAAGTGAATCTGTTTTTGTCTTGGTTACCGGGTTGGTCGTTGGCGTGGTAACTGGTTTGTTTGTTACTGGCGGTTTTGTAGTTACTACCGGCTTCTTGTTTGTCACCGGTGGTTTTTGTGTTACAACCGGCTTTGGGGTTACAGGCGCCGGTGTCTTAACTTTAGATGAATCCTTTTTTACAGGCGGCTGATTAATGATAACCGGCTTTGTATCAGTTTTTACTTTATTTCTTAAAAAGGGCTCAATATAGAAATCTGACTGAGTGACTTTGCGCAGGTAGACCTTGCCGCCGCCACAATCGCCCCATTTGCTGTCAGGTCTGGCATACCGGCCTTCATACTTTCCGAGATAAGTACCTTCAAGGAACTCTTCTTTACCAGAGCGGGAGTACTTAAAATTATAATTCATGATACAGGTACCTCCACCCAGCGAACTTTTTACTTCAACCGTTTTGATCTCCCGAATTTTGAAAGAAGAAGATGTTTTGATGAAATTACCAGTCATTGTGGCTTTACCATAAAACCGTACATCAAGATAAGAGTAAGACACGCCGCTCACTCCATAAGAGCCCCCCTGGGCAACCTGGAATTCAAGTTTATAATATTCTCCAGCATCGGAGATGAAATAACCCTTCCAGATACCGGTAAGGTCCTGGGCAGCCGTACTAAGTGAGGAGAAGGTTGCCAGTAAAGAAAAAACAAGGCAATACGTTGAGACAATTCTTTTCATCGCCGACAAAAATAGCGAATGAATTCATATTGATAAATTGGCTGCCCGGCAAGAGTTTGTTAATTTTGCCCACCTAAAAAGCAGGTAATCAATTAATATATGATCAACATTACTTTACCAGATGGTGCAGTGAGGCAGTATGAAAGCGGAACTTCTGCGCTGGACATAGCCAAATCCATTTCTGAAGGGTTGGCGAGAAAAGTACTGGCTGCCAGTGTGGATGGCCAGGTATGGGATGCCAACCGTCCTATAACAGCCGACGCTAATTTAAAATTGCTGACCTGGAATGATACGGATGGTCAAATGACTTTTTGGCACTCTTCTGCCCATTTGATGGCTGAAGCAGTAGAAAGTATGTTTCCCGGGGTAAAATTTTGGGTAGGCCCCGCCTTGGAAAGCCCCAAAGGGTTTTATTATGACATGGACCTTGGGGACCGCAAAATGACAGAGGATGACCTGGCGGCACTTGAAAAAAAGATGAACGAATTGGCTAAGCAAAATAGTTCTTATGTACGCAAAGAGCTGTCAAAGGCAGAAGCCGTGCAGTACTTTACTGAGAAAGGGGATGAATACAAGCTTGACCTGCTGAGCGGCCTGGCCGATGGGGAGATCACTTTTTATACGCAGGGGAATTTTACAGATTTGTGCCGCGGCCCCCATATCCCCAATACTGGGTTAATAAAAGCAGTAAAACTGACAAGCATTGCCGGCGCATATTGGAAAGGCGATGAGAAAAATAAACAACTGACAAGGGTATACGGCGTTACCTTCCCCTCACAAAAGGAACTGGATGAGCATTTAGCGATGCTGGAGGAAGCCAAAAAAAGGGACCATCGCAAACTGGGTAAAGAACTCAGCATTTATACTATGAGCGACGATGTGGGCCCAGGTCTTATTTTATGGATGCCGAATGGGACTGTTATTATCGAGGAACTGGAGAAACTGGCGAAAGAGACCGAATTGGAAGCGGGTTATAAAAGAGTGGTAACACCACACATTGCCAAAGAAAGTATGTACCTCACCAGCGGGCATCTGCCTTATTATGCAGACAGCATGTTTCCTCCCATGGAAATGGATGGGGAGAAGTACTACCTGAAAGCAATGAACTGTCCGCATCACCATAAAATATTTGATGCAGAGCCCAAAAGTTACAGGGATATGCCGTATCGTATTGCCGAGTATGGTACCTGCTACCGCTACGAGCAAAGTGGTGAATTATTTGGACTGATGCGGGTGCGCTGCCTGCACATGAACGATGCACATATTTATTGTACTAAAGAGCAGTTTGCCCAGGAGTTCAAGGCTGTGAACGATATGTACCTGAAGTACTTTAAGATATTCGGTATTGAAAAATATGTGATGCGGCTGAGCCTCCATGATCCCGAAAAGCTGGGACAGAAATATGTAAATGAACCGGAACTATGGTTGGAAACAGAAGACCTCGTACGCAAAGTGCTGATTGAAACCGGAGTTCCCTTTGTAGAGGTAAAAGGAGAGGGCGCCTTTTACGGTCCCAAGATAGATGTACAGATTTGGAGCGCAATAGGTCGTGAGTTCACATTGGCTACTAACCAGGTTGATTTTGCGCAATCCCGCAGCTTCAAACTGTCTTTTACCAACCAAAACAATGAACCCGAGATACCGTTGATCATTCACCGGGCGCCATTGGGTACACATGAACGCTTTATAGGTTTCCTGCTGGAGCACTATGCTGGTAAATTACCATTGTGGCTGGCCCCGGTACAGGTAAAAGTGCTGCCGATCAGCGATAAGTTTCTGGACTATGCAAAATCTGTTTCAGATAAACTGAAAAAAGCAGATATTCGTAGCGAAGTAGATGACCGGAATGAGAAGATCGGCAAAAAGATCCGGGATACAGAGCTGCTGAAAGTGCCTTATATGCTGGTGGTGGGAGAGAAAGAAATGACTGAAAATAAGGTGGCCGTAAGAAGGCAAGGCAAAGGTGATCTGGGAGTGAAAGATGTGGAGCAGTTTTTGAATGAAGTGGTAGCAGAAATGAAGGAGCGGAGATCAGAATAGGATAGTAAAGTGTAGTTTGGAAGTTGTGAAATTTCCCAATTACAAAATTTCGTAATAGATTTATCAAACACAATTCTTAACTAAAACTTGTAAATGGCAGTACCACAAAAACCCGGAGGCGGGTTCAGCAGACCACCAGGCGGCGGAGGTTTTAAACCCGGCGGTGGCGGATTTAACAAAGGCGGTTTCAGGGGCAGATTTGCTCCCCGTAAAGAAGCAGAACATCGCATCAATCATTTTATCCGGGTGCCGCAGGTGCGGCTCGT
>JAEUVL010000320.1 GCA_016786965.1 Chitinophagaceae bacterium | reverse complement strand
GAGTATATAATTGTAAGAATGATACGGCAGGTGCAGCAATTTTTCTTTTTCTGCAATGCTTTGAAAAATAGAACAGTAGTTCGTAAACCCGGCATGATTCATGGCAGGCCAGGAAGCAGCACTGAGCTTGCCTTTCACCGGGTTAGGCAAACTGCCAAGGTCCTTCAGGTTGTGGTACCGCCCACCTTCCACCATTTCCTCAGCAGGAATAGAAAAATATTTTTCTACAAATTCTTTTACCGCAGCCGGCATTGCCTTATCATACAGCAGGCGGGTGGCAAGCCCCACTTCTCTTTTTTCCAGTTGCCGTTCTATCTTTTCTGCTATATCACCAATGAATTCATCACCTATATTCATTTCCGCATCGCGGGTCAATTTTACGCTCCAGGCGCCATGCACGGTATAGTTGGGAAATATCTCTTTCAGGTTATCCCGGATCACATCATCCAGGAATAATAAATAATGGTCCTCACCCAGCATGGGCAACTCGGAAAACCGCGGCAGATTGGCCGATGGTATGTTCAGCAATCCATATTGGTGAATGCCGGGGGCTTCCGCTGATTCGAGGTCGGCTATAAAATACAGGGAATTGTTTTCTAAAAAAACATTGGCCTGGTTTTCCTTTTGCAGCATTACCGGCTGCAGAAAGGATAAGACTTTCGACAAAAAGAATTCCTTCACGGTTTCATGATGCTCAGGCCGGATCGCCTCATTATAATAGAGGGAAATATGATTTTGCCTCAGTTCGGGTATGATCTGTTGGGTAAGGATGCTGCCAAATTCTTCCAGTTGTTCATGCACCATTTTTTGCACCTGCTGCACCAGTCCTTTTGGGTACTCGTCCCGGATCCCGATCTTTTTGGCATCAATGGCGGAAAATGCAAAGATGGATGGCATCCGGACCCTGAAAAACTCATCCAGGTTAGAAGAGAATATGGATAAAAAGGAAATGCGGTTGTACAGGGGTACGTTTTGGTCGGCGGCCTCCATCAGCACCCGGTGGTTAAAAGAAAGCCAGCTG
>JAEUVL010000292.1 GCA_016786965.1 Chitinophagaceae bacterium | reverse complement strand
GGGCAGGAAGGTGGATTTTGAAGACGGTGATACCAGCAAACAAAAAATGCTGTACCTGTCGGAAACAGTTTCCCGCTACCTGGTGGATAAACCGAATAAGGTGAAAGTGGAAGTGATATCCTCCAAAGTAAGCGGGCAAAGCGATGGCTTTGGCCTGGCAGCGCCTAATTTTCTTTCTTTTTATGATAATAATATTTTTATCGGCAATAGCCTTAACCCGAGAGGATTCATTTCTCCCATTGCTGATAATGCAATGAATTATTATAAATATAAACTGGAAGGCAGCTTTACAGAAGATGGTAAAGAAATAAGCAGGATCAAAGTGATCCCTAAACGAAAGTTTGAACCGCTCTTCAGCGGGTATATCAATATTGTGGAAGATGATTGGCGTATTCATTCGCTGCAATTGCTGCTGGTAAAAGCCTCGCAAATGGAAGTGCTGGACTCCCTGCGTATCGAACAATTATACAGGCCACTGGATAATAAGGTATGGTATGTAAGCAGCCAGGTCATTTATCCTGCAGTCAAAATATTTGGTTTTGATGCCTATGGCAGCTTTGTAAATATCTATTCCGGATTTGATGTGAACCCTTCATTTGACAAGCACACCTTTAATAATACTGTTTTAAAATATAACGACAGTGCTAATAAGAAAACAAACGAGTACTGGGAGAAAGCAAGGCCCGTTCCGCTGATGGCAGATGAAATAAAAGATTATAAACGGAAAGACAGCCTGGAGATCGTCAGGAAAGATCCACGCTACCTCGATTCACTGGATAAAGTAAGAAATAAAATAACGCCGCTGGGCCTGATGCTGACGGGGCAAACTTTTTTCAACTCGAAGAAGCGGTCTTCCATTACGGTGCCTTCTCTGCTGGAACATGTGAATTTTAATCCCGCAGAAGGATTAGTGGCGAATACTGAACTCACATGGAGCAAACGGCTTGATTCTTCCACTGCCAGCCGAAGAAATATTTCCATTACTCCCGGCTTACGTTATGGATTTTTGAACCAGCATTTCAACCCCCGGCTGACGGTTCGTTACACCTTTGGTAAGAAATACATTTCAACCTTCACGGTTTCAGGCGGTAAGCGGGTTTTTCAATTTAACAATAACAGCCCGATCGGCGAAAGAGGAAACACCATTTCCAGTCTTTGGGATGAAGAAAACCGGGCCAAAACATACGAGAGTGCTTACCTGCGGGCCAGTTATCAAAGGGGTATTGGGGAAGGTTTTACCATCAGCACAGGCTTTCAATACCAGGACCGGATGCCGCTGGATAATATAACAGATTATACCTGGCGGGATAAACCTGACCGGGAATACACTCCCAACTATCCTAACGAAATTGTTTCGGCTAATATTGAACGTCACCAGGCTTTTACGTTGCTCGCCGGTATAACCTGGCAACCGGGAAGCAAATACATTGAACTTCCGGGCCGAAAGATCAATATCGGGTCTAAGTATCCCACTTTCTCTTTGCAGTATATACAGGGAGTTGATGGCTTTGCAGGAAGTGATGTAAGTTTTGCTAAATGGAAATTCTCTGTTTCGGATGATGTGAATTTAAAATTGCGGGGCAAACTCCGCTACAGATTGGGAATGGGCGGTTTTGTAAATAGTGATAAAGTACAATTACCTGACTATACCCATTTCAATGGAAATATCTCGACTCTGGCAACTGAATACCTGAACAGTTTTCAATTGTTGCCCATTTATAAGTATAGTAACACAGATGGCTTTTATGCACTGGGCCATATTGAGTACAACTTCAAAGGGTTCCTGACAAATAAGATACCAGGCATACGGAACCTGAACCTATACCTTGTAACCGGTGCTAATAGTTTTTATGCTGGTAAAAATGCGAAGTACGTCGAGTACTTTATCGGCCTCGATAACATCTTCAAGCAAATACGGGTGGACTTTGTGCAATCTTTTGAGCCGGGCGGGATAAGACAGCAGGGCTTCCGAATCGGGCTGAGTAATTTTGGTGGCAGAAGGGGAGATGACTGGCCTTGAGAAGTTATGGGTTAATAAGAATCATTATATAGAATAGTCAGTATTTAGTGCGGGAAAAATCTCATTGTCCGTCTCTCTTTTAATCTCTTCGCTTATCTTTGCACCGCTTTAGAATTTTGCCTAACCTGCAATTAGGATTCTGTAAGCCCAGGATTAAAATTCAACAACAATGGCACCACTACACAACCGCATCTCCCGGAAGGAGCTGAAGGAAAAGATCAGCAAGGACCCCACTCCAAGAACTACTATTTCATTTTATTGCTATTTTAAGATCGATGAGCCCGGTGTTTTCAGGGATACATTGTATAAAGAATTGTCTGCAATAGGTGTGCTTGGGCGAATCTATTTGGCAGAAGAAGGTATCAATGCACAGGTAAGTGTGCCTACCACCAATATTGATCTGTTCAGGTCATACCTGTATAGCATCAAACCATTGGAGGGATTGCGCCTGAATATTGCAGTGGATGATAACGGGAAATCCTTTTTTGTGCTGGATGTGAAAGTGCGGAAAAAGATCGTGGCCGATGGAATTGAAGATCCCTCATTTGATATGCAGAATAAAGGTCGCTATGTGGATGCTGTTCAAATGAATTCGCTGATGAATGATCCCGATACCGTGGTGATCGATATGCGGAACCATTATGAATATGAAGTGGGACATTTTGTAAACGCTATTGAGATACCCAGCGACACTTTCCGGGAACAATTGCCCATGGCCGTGGATATGATGAAGGCAGATAAGGACAAGAATATCATCATGTACTGTACCGGTGGAATCCGGTGTGAAAAAGCATCAGCCTATATGCTGCACCAGGGTTTTAAAAATGTCTTTCACCTGGAAGGGGGCATCATTAATTATGCACGGCAGGTAAAAGAAAAGGGAATGGAAACAAAATTCATAGGTAAGAATTTTGTGTTTGACGACCGACTGGGCGAACGCATTACAGAAGATATCATTGCTGTCTGCCATCAATGTGGCAAACCTGCCGACACTCATACGAACTGTCTAAATGAAGGGTGTCATCTTCTGTTCATCCAGTGTGCTGAATGTGCCAGCCAGTTTGAAGGCTGCTGTAGTATAGAATGCCAGGATATTAATCATCTGCCCGAAGAAAAAAGAAAAGAGTTAAGAAAAGGCATTGACAAGGGACAGCATATTTTTAATAAATCCCGTCAGCGCAAACCATTACAAAGAAAATAAATTGGCAGGCGGTACATCTATTTATTTTAATCGCTTTCTGTTAGCTATTGAAAATCATTGATTAAATGTGCTTACTGCAGTGCAGGTAAAAGTATTTTTTCCCCGGAATTCCCCTGAAATCCAGATAAGTATTTACTCCGTATTTATGCAGAGGCTTTTACCGGCCTTTTACCATTGATCCGTATTCTGGAAACCCCATATTCCGAACCAACCCTACGTAACCATGAATACACTTCTACAACCTTTGGTTAGACTCTATTGGCATGTTCGTACAATAGGAGCCTCTCCTGAGCTGGATGATTACGAAAAAAGAAAACTGGCCATCTTTAATATCCTCAATTGCATGGGCCTTATGAACGGGATCATTATTCCCTTAGTAGGCCTGTTCAATGATGACAAAATGCCCCTGCTTGCCTGGATCGTAGCTGTTTCTCCTGCCTTCATCAGTGGCTTTGCTTTATTCTGGGTACATAAACGCCGGCATGAGGAGGCCAAAATGATCTATTTTATTTTCTATCCTTTGGTTACGGCACTGGCGTATGCCACCAGGATAGATGTTGGCATAGAGCTGTTCTTTTTTGTATACGGGGTGCTGGCTGTTTTTTTAGTAAAGAAGATCAGCCATGCGATAATAGCATTTGGTTTTTCAACTGTGATGTACCTGTCGGTGTTTGTGATCTGGACGGATTACGATACCAAACTGGCAGAGTTGAATCCCGGCTTCTTTATCTTCAATCATGCCCTGGCTGTTCTGTTCATATTCTTCAGCTTGTTCCTGTTCAAAACAGAGAACAACGCTTATCTGCTGCGTCTCCATAAAAAGAATGATGAACTGGCTACTAAGAACGCAGAGATAAGCCGGCAAAAACAAGAGATAGACGGACAGGTATTGCTCCTTCAAAAGCAAACCACTGAGCTAAAGGAACTGGACAGTTTAAAGAACAAGCTATTCTCCATTATTGCCCACGACCTGAAGACACCTATGTATGCACTGCGCAATCTTTTCCGGAACATACAACAGTACGATCTGCCGGGTGACGAAATAAAAGTGATGCTGCCCGATGTAGTAACTGATCTGAATTACACTACCGGCCTGATGGAAAACCTGCTGCAATGGGCCAAAAGCCAAATGCAGGCAGATGCCATGAAAAAGCAAACCATCAATGTGACGGAAGTGATCAGGGAAGTGATACAACTGCTGCGTCTCCAGGCCGATTCTAAGAAAGTATATATTGAAAGTAAACTGGACATGCCTGTCTATATCTATGCGGATAAAGACATGGTGAACCTCGTGCTGCGTAACCTGCTGTCGAATGCCATCAAATTCACACCTGAGAATGGCTATGTTTTCCTGGGTGCAAATGAAGGAGATTCGTTTGTGGAAGTGTTTGTGCAGGATACGGGAACAGGTATGAGCGAGGATGTGCTGCGGCAGATCAATACGAGTAATTATTTTACCACTAAAGGCACTGCTAATGAATCGGGCACCGGGCTGGGCCTAATGCTTTGCAAGGAGTTTCTGGCAAAGAACGGCGGAAAAATGTTTGTGGAAAGCGAGCCGGGAAAGGGAAGTGTGTTTTCCTTTACTTTACCGGCAGAGCATGCAGCCTGATCTTATTTTACCGGTATCCATTTTATACATACGGGCTTACCTACTGAAATGCGGTTGCCGGTATCGGTCAGCAGCCCGGTTTGAATATCCCTTTTAAAAATGACGATCTCATCGCTGTTCTGATTGCCCACCAATAAGAACCTGCCTGTTGGGTCGAAATTGAAGTTACGGGGCTTTTCTCCCAGCACCGATTGGTGGTCTACTAAGGTTATCATTCCTGTTGATTGGTCTATTGAAAATATGGCGATGGTGTGTGAAGCATCCCTGTTACTGCAATATAAAAAACGACCATCTGGAGATACATGAATGTCAGCGCCGCTCATCGGTCCTTTGTAAGTAAGCGGCAATGAGAACAGGGTTTGTATTTCCACCAACTGCCCTGCTCCCATGTTCTTGTATACTGCCACTGAACTGTTCAGTTCCTGCATCAGGTAGGCGTATTTTCCATTGGGGTGAAAATCGATATGCCGGGGGCCGGTACCGCCCGCCACTTCCACAAACTTTGTTTTAGTCGGAGTTATATTGCCGGTTTTATTATCAAACCGGTAGGTCATTATTTTATCAATGCCCAGGTCGGGTACAAAGAGTTCTGAGTTACCGTCTTTCAGGTACACGGCATGCACATGAGGTGATCGTTGACGGTTACTGTCGGGGCCAGAGCCAGTGTGCTGTATCACTTTTTTGGCTTTGCCTAATGCTCCGTTCTTCAAAATGGGAAGCACAGAAAAATTACCACTGCTGTAATTACCGGCGATCACCCACTTGCCTGTTTTATCCGTACTGACATAACAAGGATGATTGCCTTCAGAAGATTGCTGGTTGAGTAGTGTTAATATACCTGCCTTTTTATCAAAAGAAAAAGAACTAACGCCGCCGCCTCTGCCGGTGCTGTCTGCATTTTCATTCACCGCATATACATATTTCTGGTTGGGAGAAACGGCCAGGAAAGATGGATTAGATGTTTTGATATGGCTTACTTCTTTAGCAGTACCGTTTGTACTATTGAACCGGTACACATAAATCCCTTCGCTTTTAGGAGAGTCGTACGTGCCAACAACAAGATAACTATCCTGGGCCATGGCAGATATGCATAAGAGGGTGACAATTACTGTTAAAGAAAACTTCATGCGGGTGATTTTGAGAAGTGAATATCAGGCTTTCAGATCATTTTAACAAACCCATAATATCCAAATAAAAATCTGGCACAGTCTTATCAATACATCATTGACAAACAATTTATGAACCCAAAAACAAATGTCATGAAAAGAATATTTACTCTGTCAGCCACCTTATTCATCGCCGGCCTGTTGCTGGTAGGATGCACAAGGAGTTATCACAACAATAACAACGAAGAAGATTACTGGCTCTCCAAAGAAAGGGGAGAAGTAGTGTATAGCGATGCGTACTGCAGCTACTACGTGGTGGAAACCAATTTAGGATACACCGTTATTCAGACCTACGGAACGTATAAGCCATTTGAAGGTGCTGTATTATATGGCAACTTCAGCAGCCGCGGTACAAGAGATATCTATAATTTCTCTTCCGGTATTGTCTTTACCGGTGTAGTTACTGA
>JAEUVL010000270.1 GCA_016786965.1 Chitinophagaceae bacterium | reverse complement strand
AACAAAGTATTCTTTGCAATCTGCATTGAACAATAGTTATTTTTCTCAGGAATACAGCACTTCCCTGGATTGGGAAATGCCGAAACGATTTTTCTTTTCCACAGACTTTACGTATTCCATTAATAGCAACCGGGCTGCAGGTTTCAATACTAAAATTCCGTTGTGGAATGCCAGCATCAGCAGGCAAATGTTGAAATTTAACCGCGGGGAGCTAAAATTCAGCGCCAGGGACCTACTTAATAAGAACGTTGGTATATCACGAAATACCAGCAACAACTATATTGAAGATTCAAGAGTGTTGACCCTGCGGCAATTTTTTCTTCTGAGCTTTACTTACAGCCTGAGCAAAACAGGGTTGAATAATGCAGGAGGGGGCGGAGGAATGAGGGTAATATCACGGTAGAAACAGAACCATCATTTAAGAAACAGGCAACCAAAAACTAAACGTACTTCCTTTTCCGGGCTCGGATGAAACATGTATACCTCCGCCCTGCGCTTCTATAAACTCTTTACAAATGGCGAGACCAAGACCGGTCCCTTCTTTGGTGCCTGGCACCTGGAAGTACCGGTCAAAAATTCTCCCCAGGTATTGCGGCTGTATTCCTTTGCCAAAATCCTGTACGGAGAATTGTACTTTGTTTTCTTGTTGCTGCACATTGATGATGACCTTAGCGTCGTTGTTTGAATAACGGATGGCATTAGTGAGAAAATTATTTAATACCCATGTTGTTTTATCAGCATCAGCTTTTATGGAAGGAATGTTTTCCGCTGCTTGTTTTTGGATGCTGATATTTTTTTGTTTTGCTGCATTTTGCAATGAGCCGATGGCTTTTTCTATTAATTCCGATGGATGTACAGACACTAATGTCAATTGTATTTTCCCGCTTTCCACCTGCGACATATCAAGTAGCTCACTCAATATTCTGAGCAATCTTCTATTATCGTCCTTCAGGCTTTGAACAAGCTCTTTTTGCTCAGGGGTAAGAATACCCACCCTTTCGTCTTCCAGCAGTTTTAAACTAAAATCAGAAGAAGCAAGTGGTGTTTTTAATTCATGTGAGACAGTGGCGATAAAATTGGTCTTGGCGACATCCAGCTCCTTAAACGGAGTAATATTTTTTAATACAATAACATGCCCAGCTTTTTCATCATTATAGTTCAAATCCATCACTTCTTTAGTAAAATAATTTTCTTTTCCTCCCACTATGATTTTGAAAGGACTGTTACTTTGCTCATTTAACAAAAAACGAAACAAGTCATTATGTTTTTTTACATGCTCCTGTGTAAGTCCAATGATTTCTGGTTCTTTCAGGCCCAGTAACTGCAGTGCCTGCTGGTTAACAAATAGTACGGTTCCGCTTTTGTCAATACCTATACTTGCATCTTTAAGAGAGTTGATAACAGCTTCCGCCCGTTTCTTTTCAAAAAGTATCTTGGACAAATTGCTGTGCTCATATTCATCCAGTTTTTCTGCCATACTGTTAAAAGCATTTGCCAGTTCGCCAAATTCATCTTTACGTTTCAGGTGTATCCGCTGCCCGTAGTTTTTATCGGCAATGGCTTTGATACCTTCTGTGAGCGATGCAATAGGAGATGCAACCAATGAAGGAAAATTGAATAAAAAGGTAAAACCAAGCAGGAGACATACTGTCAGACAAATGGTGATGATGGTCTTGGCTCTTTGTGCGGACTGTTGTGCAGCCTGGTTTTTTTTGTCAATAGCCTGCAGATTTACCTGCATAATATCGCTTATGTCTTTTCGAATAAGTGAAGAAAGAGGGTAGACACTATTCCTTTCCTTTAAGGCATTGAAATTTTTTCTAAGCGAAGCAGTCATTTCTTTTTCACCAGGTTCAGTGATGTTCTTTTCCTGTGATGAGAGGGTCTTTTCGAAGTTGGAAAAAGCAAGATTGCTGTTCTGCCCGGTTATAGAGTCCAGGTCTTTAAGCATATCCTGGGAATAGTTTAGGGTCTCATAGTTATCTTTTACAATCTCTTTGGAATCGTCGCTAAGTTGATTGAAATAAAATACACTTACGGCGCCAACTAATATCAGCAAGGCGAAAAGGAACAATCCACCTAAGGCCACTTTTGTTTTTAATTTGATAGCCATTTTACTTACTGATTGTAATGGGTATAAAATTTTTGCCGGTCATGATAATATTATTAAGTCTACATCATTTTTCGAAAGTGTCTTTAAAAGCTGATTAAAAACATTGGTACGGAGAATTACCTGGAACAAATTTAGATGAGGTTTCCCGATGCAAACGGTGGTTATTTTTTTTTCTTCCACTACTTCCATGATGGCCTGAGCTACGTTCCGGTGTTTTACTTGTATTACCTCGGCGCCCAGTTCAGTTGCGTTTTTAAAGTTGTTGATAAGATGCCGTTGTGCTGCCAGCGAAACTTTGTCCGGCGACTCCTTTGGTGTTTGTACATAGAGTGCGAACCACTGGCTGTTATAATAAGAAGCCAGTCGGGCTGTTTTCCGGAGAATTCGTCGTGCAATGTCATGATTGGTAGAAATACAAGCCACAAATCTTTCATGTCGCCAGCCGTTCTCTTTCCCAGTCACTTCATGATCAACCTTGCGTTCAACTTGTCCTGCTACCTCTTTCAGGGCAAGTTCCCGTAGCTGCAATATTTTTTCTGATTGAAAAAAATTAGACAACGCCTGTTGCACTTTGGTGTGGTCATATATCTTTCCTTCTTTCAGCCGGGTAATCAGCTCATCGGCGGTAAGGTCAATATTCACTACCTCATCAGCCATTTGCAACAACTTGTCGGGGACCCGTTCTGTTACTTCCACTCCTGTTATGGCCTTCACATCTTCATTGATACTTTCAATATGCTGTATGTTTACAGCACTGATCACATCAACGCCAGCTTCAAGAATGTCGAGTACATCTTGCCAGCGCTTTTCATTCTTGCTGCCGGGTATATTGGTATGGGCCAGTTCGTCTATGACCACCACATCAGGTTGCAACAGCAGGATGGCCTGCACATCCAGTTCATCCAGCTGTTTTCCTTTGTAAAAGGCCTGGCGTCTGGGGATTATGGGCAATCCTTCTACCAACGCCTCCGTTTCTTTACGGCCATGGGTCTCTATGTAGCCAATCTTTACGTTTTTATTATTTCGAAGCAGGTTATGGGCTTCCTGGAGCATACGGTAGCTCTTGCCTACACCGGCACTCATACCGATATATATCTTCAGCTTTCCCTTTTTGTCCTGCTGAATTTTAGATAACCATTTATTTGCCTCATTGTCAGACATATCAAAAGGAAACAGCGATTGATGAAGTGATGAATGTATTATTATTTGTAAGACCGGCTGATCTGGAAAATATAGCATCCTTACTGTTAAGGTTCCGGGCTTCCACCCGCAACAACACATTTTTAAATGGGGTATGGTCAATATTGAGCGAATAACCAGTTGTCTGGAAACCGTTCGGAGAGCCAGTTGTAATGATCACTCCATTTTTATCATTATAATGCTCCACTCTTCCGGCAATTGCCCACTTGGTGCTAAAAGTATATTTTATGACAAGCACTGGTGTGTACCAGGTATTCTTGTCATTACTGCCGGGAAAAACTTCTTCTGTACCAATATCAAATCCCGCTGTAATGCCAAGTTTATCGCTGATGTTGAATATGCCATATATATTATGGAAAAACCTGGAAAGCCGAACACTATCGGGTTTGTCTGTACCCAAAAAAGTGCTATAGTTCAATAACACCTTTGAAGAAGGCTTATACTGTATCTGAGTGCCCCAACTCATTAATGAGTTTCCTTTTACTCTTGTAATGCGCTGCCAGCCGTTTAAAGCTAAACCACTCAGCAACCACTTTCCATTATCTGTAGTATAGGTGATTTTTGCGCCGGCTTCGAAATAAGGGGAGTTTTCAGCAAGAAGACCTCTCGTCAGGCTCCAGCAGTCTTTTGAAATTGCACTTTCAAAACCTATATGCGAAGGCATGATACCCGCATCGATCCACAAATTTTTTCTCTTACTGATCCTTACCCCGGCATTAGCTTCTAAAATACTCTTCAAGAGATCTGGCTCTGCTGCATAGTTTGCATTCATATAGGTTCCTGCCGCTATTGCAACATTAGCACGGACCCTTTCGGCGTTATAATTAGCTTTGATAAAACCAAGATTCAGATTGAACTCGTTGTGCCGGTTATGACTGTAGATAAAACCCGGACGGTTGTTATCCGAAGGTTTATTAAAATCATATTGATAATAGGCTTCTGCATAGCCACTGATAGTGAGGGCGCCTGTTGAATCTTGTGCTTTTAATTGTGTACTTACCAATACAAATGCTCCAAATAAAATCTTTTTCATCTTTCAATATTTTATAAGTCTGTTATTTTAAGTTATCTAATGCGATATTTAGTTTCAGCACATTTACTACCGATGGACCAAGAATTGTTTTCTCAACCTGTTTCTGCACCAAAGTTCTTACTTTATTTTCTGCAATAGCACGAACAGCGGAAATTCGTTTTACCTGCACATAAGCTGCTGCCGGTGAAATATGAGGGTCAAGGCCGCTACCGCTTGCTGTAACTAAATCAGCAGGAATTTCTTCTTTCTTAATTCCAGGATTATGTACTAAGAAAGTATCAATTCTGTCTTTTACTACTTGTAAATAATCAGGATTCGATGGTCCTTTGTTGCTACCTGCTGATCCACCTGAATTATAATCAACAGCAGAAGGGCGGCCATTGAAGTATTTGTCATCCGTAAACTTTTGTCCGATGTTTTCATAGCCGACGACTTTACCATTGACAGAAATCGTTTTTCCTTTTCCGCCACCGGGTGTGGCTTTACCAATGCCCGCAACAAATAATGGATATAAAACTGCACAGAGGATAATCATTACCATGGTCAGCTTTATTGATATAAATAAGTTCTTTTTCATTTTTACTTCTTTTAGATAATTACATAAATAATCCCAACAGCATATCAATCAGTTTGATTCCTATAAACGGAACAAAAACACCACCTAAGCCATAAATTAGCAAATTTCTTCTTAGCAAGGCAGAGGCGCCGATAGGCTTGTATGCAACGCCTTTTAACGCCAGAGGAATCAACAATGGAATAATGATAGCATTGAAAATAACAGCTGATAGTATGGCTGACTCAGGGCTTTTCAACCCCATAATATTTAATGACTGCAAAGCCGGAATAGAGGCAATGAATAAGGCAGGTACAATCGCAAAATATTTAGCCACATCATTAGCAATCGAAAAAGTAGTAAGTGTACCTCTGGTTATTAATAATTGCTTTCCGATTTCTACCACTTCAATCAGCTTGGTGGGGTCGTTATCTAAATCCACCATATTGCCAGCTTCTTTGGCAGCGGCAGTTCCACTATTCATGGCTACACCTACATCGGCCTGTGCAAGTGCTGGTGCATCATTGGTTCCATCGCCCATCATAGCTACTAGTTTTCCGCTTTCCTGCTCTCTGCGGATGTAATGCATTTTATCCTCCGGCTTAGCTTCGGCAATAAAATCATCCACCCCGGCTTTTTCAGCAATGTATTTTGCTGTTAATGGATTATCGCCGGTTACCATAACCGTCTTTACGCCCATTTTGCGCAGCCGTTCAAAACGTTGCTGTATGCCAGGTTTAATGATATCCTGCAATTCAATTACACCCAATACTTTTTCATTTTCGCTTACTACTAGTGGCGTGCCACCATTCGAGGAAATAATCTTTACTCTTTCAACAATTTCATCCGGAAATGAATTTCCGGCTTTATTTACTATGTTTTTAATTGAATCAAAAGCACCCTTGCGGATTCTTCTACCATCCGACAAATTCACTCCACTGCTTCTTGTTTCGGCAGTAAATTCAATAAAAGCAGCACCGGAGGTATCAAAGTTTTTGGAATTAAGATTGGCCAATTCAATAATTGATTTTCCTTCAGGAGTCATGTCGGACAAAGAGGATAATGTACAGGCTTCAACGAAAGCAGCATTATCAATACCATCAGCAGGATAAAAATTGGTGGCCTTCCTGTTACCGATAGTGATGGTCCCTGTTTTGTCTAATAGCAAAACATCAATATCCCCGGCAGTTTCTACCGCTTTACCACTTTTGGCAATTACATTGGCTCTTAAAGCTCTGTCCATACCTGCAATACCAATGGCGGATAATAAACCGCCGATGGTGGTTGGTATTAAACAAACAAACAGCGAGATAAAAGCAGCGATAGTAATAGGTGTATTAGCATAATCAGCAAATGGCTTCAGCGTTACACATACAATGGTAAATATAAGAGTGAAAGCTGCCAGTAAAATTGTCAAAGCGATTTCATTTGGTGTCTTTTGCCTGGAGGCCCCTTCCACCAAAGCGATCATTTTATCAAGAAATGATTCGCCGGACTCGGTTGTCACTTTTACTTTTATTTTATCGCTTAATACTTTGGTACCACCAGTTACAGATGATTTATCCCCCCCTGCTTCTCTGATAACAGGAGCTGATTCCCCAGTGATGGCAGATTCATCGATAGTGGCAATACCTTCAGTTATTTCACCATCCATCGGAATTACATCACCTGCTTCGCAGATAAAGAAATCGCCTTTGCGAAGCTGAGAAGAGGGAACGACTTTTACTTCGTTTCGATAGATTTCACCTGCACCTATAACTTTTTTCGCTGGCGTGTCTTCCCTGGTCTTCCGTAAACTTTCTGCCTGTGCTTTGCCTCTTGCCTCAGCCAGAGCTTCTGCAAAGTTTGCAAACAGTAAAGTGAGTAATAGAATTAGGAAGATGCTAATATTATACCATAATGCTCCTTGCGAAAGATCGCCGGTGGCTAATTGGTAAATAGAAACTGCCAGCATAATGGCGGTGCCAATTTCCACCGTAAACATTACCGGATTTTTGATCATCAACCGGGGATTGAGTTTGCTAAATGATTGACCGATGGCGGTACTAACCAAGGCCGGGTCAAATAATTTTATTACACGTTTATTCTGTGTCATTTTTTTGTTATTACATTGAAAGGAATTCTGCAATGGGTCCCAATGCTAATGCAGGTAAATAAGACAATGCGGTTAATATTAATATTACAGCGAGTGTCATTACACCGAATGTGACGGAGTCAACCCTTAATGTGCCCGGCGAGTCTGGTATAAATTTCTTCTTTGCCAATAACCCGGCAATAGCAATAGGCGCAATGATGGGTAAAAACCTGCCAAGGAGTAATATGATACCGGTAGAAATATTCCAGAAAATATTATTATCACTCAAGCCTTCGAAACCACTGCCATTATTTGCATTAGCCGAAGTGTACTCATACAGCATTTCAGAAAAACCGTGATACGAGGGATTGTTGAGCCATGCTTCGGGTTTTACCTGCCAGGCAATATCCGGATGATGTGCCACCATGTAAGCAGCCAATGCGGTAAAGCCTTTTATAAGAAAAGCAGAAAGTAATGTGATGAGTGCTGCAATTTTTACTTCTCTTGCTTCCACTTTATGCCCCATAAATTCAGGGGTTCGCCCTACCATCAAACCAGAAATGAAAACTGCAATGATGATGAAGATGACATAGTTTAATATTCCAACACCCACGCCACCATAGAGTGCATTAATCATCATGTCTAATAAAATAATGCCTCCTGAAACGGGAGTTAAACTATCATGCATTCCATTTACTGAGCCATTGGAAGTGGATGTAGTTGCCACACTCCAAAAAGCGGTGGCTGCTGCACCGAGTCTCACCTCTTTTCCTTCCATACTTCCGGCAGTTTGTACTATCCCCAGATTATCAAAAGTCGGATTCCCTTTTGTTTCGTAATAAATATTAATGGCGCAAAAAATGACAAAAAGAAATGTCATTACTCCAAATATTACATTGGCTAGCTTCCTTTTATTGAGATAAAAACCTAAAGCGAAAACTAATGCAATGGGAATTAGTAAAATTGAAATCGTTTCTACTGCATTTGTGATGTAGTTGGGGTTTTCTAAGGGATGCGCAGAGTTAACACCAAACCAACCACCACCATTGGTGCCGAGTTGTTTAATGGCAATCATACCGGCTGCGGGACCTCTTGAAACCTGTACGGTATCACCTTGTAATGTGGTGATGGTATCTTTTCCATCAAAGCTGGCAGGTGTGCCATTGAATGCCAGAATTATTGCTACTACAATTGACAGCGGTAGCAATAATCTTGTGATTGATTTTACAAAATAGTTCCAGAAATTACCGAGGTTTTGTGTGGTCTTTTCTTTAAAGGCATTTAATAAGGCGACCAATGCAGCTATACCGGTGGCGGCACTCACAAATTGTAAAAAAGTAATAACAAATAACTGGGTAAAATAGGTTAATCCGGACTCCCCGGAATAGTGTTGTAAGTTACAGTTTACTAAAAAACTGATAGCCGTATTAAAAGCAAGGTCGGGAGTTTGCCCGGGATTTCCATCTGGGTTCAATGGCAGTTTATCCTGGAACACCAATGTAAAAAAAGCATATACTAACCATAGCATATTGATGGTGAGCATGGCTTTCAGGAACTGTTTCCAGTTCATGCTTTCATTGGGATTAATACCACAAATCCTGAAGAAGAAACGTTCGAGAGGATTCAAAAAATTGGTAATAGTTTTTTCTCCTGCAAACACTTTAGCAATATACTTTCCCAGCGGATAAGCCAGCAGCAGTGTTATAAGAAAGATGAGAATGGTGCCTAAAATTTCACTGTTCATGGCTTTAGAATTTTTCAGGTTTGAGTAAAACGTAAACGAGATAAACGAATACGAGGATGGATAGAATAAATAGTACGTTCATCATTGCGGTTAAATTTTTTCGAACCAATCAATAGATTTAAAAAAGAGCCAGAAGCCCATAAGGGCGATACCGATGAGAATAATTATTAGCATGATTATATATATTTAAGAAGTAAGGCTGCCAACATCGAACCGAAATAGATGAGAGGAATGATGATATGAAGTCCAAGCCTGTATCCAATTCCCTTTTTATGTGTTTCCATGATCTGTAGTTTGCACGGTGATATGCCAAGGGAGTGCCGGGTTGCTTATAAGGCAGGAGGTTTGAGGCAGGATGCAAGCCAGATGAGGGTTTGACGGGATTTTGTTGGCTGAAACCAGGCCGTTAGAAAACAAAAAACCCTTCCGTTTTGGAAGGGTGGATTTTCAAATCAGAAGACTATTAATCTATTTTATACTCCTCGATTTTCCTATAAAGCGTTGTCAACCCAATTCCCATGAGACGGGCAGCTTCGGTTTTATTACCCTTTGTATAAGTCAATACCTTTTGAATATGCATTTTTTCTACACTGGCCAATTCGAAGCCAGAATGTGGGGCTTGCGGATAAGACGTTTGAAGTTCTAATGGAAGGTTTTTCACACTCAGTTGTTGCTCATCGTTAAGAATTACGGATCGTTCGATGATGTTTTTTAATTCCCGGATATTACCCGGCCAGTTGTACTGTTGCAGTGCTTCCAGGTATTCCTTTTGCAAAAGAGGGGTTGATTTATTGGTTTTAGCAGCAAAAAGATCCGTAAAAAATTCCGCTAACACAGGGATATCCTTCAATCTTTCTCTTAAGGAAGGCAGTGTGATCTGAAATACGGATAAGCGATAGAACAGGTCAGACCGGAACTGACCTGTCTCAATTTCTTGCCGAAGGTCCCGATTAGTAGCCGCAATAATTCGGACATCAACCTTCAATGTTTTAGTATCGCCAATTTTGATGAATTCTCCAGTTTCTAATACCCGGAGCAGCCTTGCCTGCAATTCAGCAGGCATTTCCCCTATTTCATCAAGGAAGATGGTACCGCCGTTGGCCTCTTCAAATAATCCTTTCTTGTCTCTTACCGCACCTGTAAAGGCACCAGCCTTATGTCCAAATAATTCACTCTCCAGTAATTCCTTGCTGAAAGAACTGCAGTTCACTGCAACAAAAGATCTTTTGCTTCGGGTGCTGTTGTGATGGATAGCTTGAGCAAAAACTTCTTTACCGGTACCGGTTTCACCCAATAGTAAAACGGTGGTATCAGTAGCAGCCACTTTTTTAGCCAGTGCAATGGCCTGTAAAATTGCCGGAGAGTCTCCAATAATAGTATCAAAAGAATACTTATTGCCCGCTTGTTTTTGTAATTGATCTACTTTTTTTGCCAGGTGCACTTTTTCCAGCGCTCTGTTCAGCAAAGGGATGATCTTATCATTATCATCGCCTTTCATCAGGTAATCAAATGCCCCGTTTCGCATAGCGAGAACTCCATCTGGCACATTGCCATAGGCGGTAAGTAAAATGATTTCGACAAATGAATATTTTTTTTTGATCTCTTTTACAAAGTCAATCCCATTTCCGTCGGGCAATTTTACATCGCATAGCACTACATCAATGCTCTCTTTGTCCAGTATTTTTGTAGCTGACTTCAGATTGCCCGCTTCCAGAACATTAAAACCTTCCAGGGAAACGATTCGTTTTAGAAGCTGCCGCAGTTTTTCTTCGTCGTCTATGATGAGAACAGAATTCATTGTAAGTATATAGGAATATTTTTCAAAACTATGCAAAAATGACATTGGACCTGATAAACGGAATAGCGATCATCCTGGCATCTAAAAATAATTCCTTTTTTCTGTTACTTTAATTAGTTTACATAGAATATAATATTCTACGGTAGTATGAAAAAACTTGTTTTTGTAATTATTGTAATCTTATTTATAAAAGAAGCAACTTTTGCTCAACTGCCACCCGTGCAGCAAAAAGCCATTGTAATAAAACGGATGGCTGAGTTAAAACATTATGCACCCCGCCCGGTAGATGATAGTTTTTCGGCGTCACTCTTTCAGCTAATACTGGAAGAGGCGGATCCCAGGCGGTTATTATTCACTGCAGCAGAGTATCAGCAATTGCAGGCATTCCGTATCAGCCTGGATGATGAGTTGCAGGGGAATAGCTGGAATTTCTATGAAAAGTTCTCTTCGCTCTATAAAAAAGCCCTGGTAAGAGCTGATTCTATTATCAATAGAGTATTAGCAAAACCTTTTGATTATATGGCGGCTGAAACACTTGGACAGTCCAAAAAGACTGCGGATTTTAATTTTTCAACAGATATTGCAGCATTAACTAACCGCTGGTCCCGCTACCTGAAGTTTCTTATATTAAATGAAGTATATGATGTGGTCTCCACGACCGATAGCGCAAAGAAGGTCCCGTTCAAAACCGGGCTTACCAACCTGGAGCCAGCCACCAGGGAAAGAGTAAAAAAAGCTGAACTGAAAGCTATAAAGAATATAATGGAACATCCTTCCGGGTTTGCTGCCATTGTCACTGAGTTGTACCTGAATGCCATTGCCTCCTGCTTTGATCCGCACACGAACTATTTTTCTCCCGAAGGAAAAGAGGACCTTCAGGCTGAACTAAGCACAGAAGCTTATTTCTTCGGGATTGTTTTCAGTGATGATGAAAAGGGAAAGATCACCATCGACAAGCTTACTCCTGGTGGGGCAGCATGGAAGTCCGGTGAGATCAATAAAGGCGATGAGCTCGTCAGCCTCTTGTGGGAAGGAAAAGAAGTTCAGGACATGACCGGCGCCACACTCGAAGAAGTTTATGAAGTACTCGATCAGTCGAACCATGATAAAATGATCTTCCGCCTGCGTAAAGCTGATGGCACTATTAGCAATGTGATGCTTCGCAAAGAGAAAGCAGACAACGAAGAAAACATTGTAAAAAGCTTTGTATTGAAAGGCGAAAAAAAGATCGGCTATGTATTATTACCCGGCTTTTATACAGAGTGGGAAAATGAGACAGGGTCCAGTTGCGCTAATGATGTAGCTAAAGAGATACTGAAGTTAAAAAAAGAGAATATTGATGGTTTGATACTGGATGTGCGTTATAATGGCGGAGGCTCCTTAGGTGAAGCAATGGATATGATAGGCATCTTTATAGATGAAGGCCCGCTGGCTGCTGAAAAAGGAAAGGATGGCAAACTGCTGACACTGAAAGACCCCAACCGCGGCACTATTTACGACGGACCATTAACACTGATGGTGAATGGACAAAGCGCTTCGGCATCTGAAGTATTGGCGGCTTCGCTACAGGACTATAACAGGGCTGTGATCGTAGGTAGTACAACCTATGGTAAAGCCACCATGCAGGAGCTTTTTCCTATGGATACAAACAGCAAGAAAACCATCACCGGAAATGAGAAAGGAGATATGATAAAGATCACTACCGGGAAATTATACCGGGTAAACGGAAGTACGGCGCAGTTGAAAGGGGTAGTTCCGGATGTGGTATTTCCCGGAGCTTTTGACGGGCTTGAAATTGGCGAAAGGTTTCAAAAATTTCCGCTGATTGCAGATTCCGTAAAAAGGAATAGTTATTACAAACCACTGCCTTATTTACCAGTAAGTGAACTGGCCAATCGCAGTACTGGCAGGATTAATGCTCATCCGGATTTCCAGGTGATAAAGAAAATAGTTGAAGAGCAACAGAGAATGATGCAGGCAAACACGATAACAATACCACTGAAGGCTGACCTGTTTGAAAAATGGATCAAACAACAAGAGCTGGACCTCGAGGCAATGAAAGGAGAGGGCAAACCTTCGACTGCATTTGTGGTAGAAAACCATACCTCTGACAGGCAACTGATGGTAAATAATCAGTACGCCAAAGAAATAAATAATGCCTGGCTGAAAAACCTGGCAGATGATATTTATATCCAGGAAGCTTTTTTAGTAGTAACTGATTTAATAAATTTACAAAAGACCGCTGCTAAGAATTAAGGGCACCTGAAATTATCAATACCAGCGTTTAATTTTCAGAGCACACAGGGCACCCAAAACGAATAAATGAAAGTCATGAAACATCAGGCAATTAAATTATTTTTCCTTCTTCCCTTTTTTGTATTGTGTTTCTCCTTCCGTTCAAATGCACAGTCATTTGAAACCCCGGTGGAATACCTTGATTACATTAATAAAGCCAGTTCAGAACTCACGGCAAAGTATCTCTTCTATCTCAGTGCTGTATCGCATGGCAAAAGTGCCAGGAAAGTGGAGAAAAGAAGAGCGGAAGTGGTGAATGCTATCAGTGATACAAGGTATAAGATCATGGCAATGCCACCCTGGAAAGGTGACAGGGCATTGAAAGATACTACGGTGTCGTACCTGAAGATGCTCAATATTGTTTTCAATGAGGATTATGGCAAGATCGTAAACATGGAGGAAATAGCAGAACAAAGCTATGATGCCATGGAGGCGTATCTGTTGGCGCAAGAAAAGGCACAGGAAAAACTTACTGAAGCATCAAAGAAGCAGCATGATATGCAAAAGGTATTTGCAGAGAAAAATAACATTAAGCTGATAGACAGCGAATCTGAACTGGAAGCAAAATCCAAGATCGTTAACCAGGTAATGGACCATTGTAATGAAACATACCTCATTTTCTTTAAGTGTTACAAACAGGAGGCCTACCTGATGGAAGCGATGAGTAAAAAGAACCTGGTGAGCATTGAACAGAATATCAACTCTCTTAAAAAATTCGCTGAAGAAGGGCTGGAAAAATTAAAAGGCCTGAAAGGATATAATGGAGACGCATCACTGATAGCTGCCTGCCGGAATATGCTTAACTACTATAAATCGGAGACAGCCAAGGTATCCAAAATGAGTGATTTCTTTTTGAAGGAAGAAGATTTTAATAAGATAAAAAAACAGTTTGAAGCAAAGCCAGCCGGAAAAAGAACACAGCAGGACGTTGATCAGTATAATAAAGCTGTAAACGATATTAATGCGGCATCGAATAGTTATAATACTCTTTCAAACGAACTGAACAAAGAAGGAACGTCTGCCCTTAACGACTGGAACAAGACCTACAGCAAATACATGGATGAGCATATGCCCAAGCAGCAGCGGCAGTAATGCTTTTCCAAACTTTTTACTGGGAAATAAAATGTACTGCCACGATCTTGCCGCCGGAAATGGTATAAATAGCAGCAGCCCGCACAGGGGGATTGTTTTTATTAAAAATAACAGACTCTTCATCAATTACCTTATTACCAAGAACGATCCTGTTTTTCAGGGTGCAATGCAAGTCTGGCAAATTCGTAAACATTTCTGCATAGTCTTTTCTCATAGCATCCTTGCCTTTATAGATCAGTTGGTCAGGAAAATTATAAATAGCCACAGTGTCAGCATAAGGTTTCAAAAAGCCTTCAATATCCCGCTTATTGTAGGCATCTAATTGTTCCTGTGCCAGCTTTTCACCAATATTTTTTTCCTGGGCATCAGCATAATGGAAAAAACAAGTGCAAACAAGTACCAGTAATATTCTTTTCATGATTACTTTTTTAAAATAGTGATTAATTGGATTTCATTTTTTTGAAATAATCCATGCTTTTCTTTTCTGCTTTTACCTGTAACATGATATTTTCCGGGAATAATTTCCTGCGCAATGACCGGTAAATACTGACTGTATTGTCCAACGCCTTAACTACTGAAGCCCTGTTATATTGTGCTAAAGTGATCTTCAGATTTTCAAGATCAGGCATAGCCAGCTTCATTTCTGCTTTTCGCAAGCCTCTTGGCTGGGTTTTGTTTTTGATCTGCATCAGGGGGGCCAGCACCCGGGCCCTGATGAATCCGAGGCCATCAATACATTCAAAATATTCTCCCCGTGCTGCTTTGCTGGATATGTAATGAACCCATGTCCAAAAGCGATCTTCGAGCCATTGATAATCCACGGCAGGCCATTCTGCTTTAGTTGAATTGATAATATCCGTCAGTTGATTTTTTCTTTCGAAAAGAACGACCGGGTCTTCAATACGAGAATGAAATTCGGACAGGGTTATGAATTTTATATCCACATGCAGCAGTGGATTGTCATATAAACAGATAAGCAATCTTGGCTCTCCCACATGCTCACCGGTAAAACCGGAAATGAAATCGCCAAACCGATTGGCATACTCTATCATCTTTTCTTTATCGCCCGAAATTTTCGTTTTAGTTACCAGCACAAGGTCAACATCAGAATACTCATCCATCTCGTTAGTGATCCATGAACCGGCTGCTGCCAGTCCGATAACGTTGGGGTCATCCTTAATAATCTTCACCACTTTGTCCGCAAAATCTTTTTGGATCATCATACTCATAGTATACTAAGATATTAAATAAAAGAAAAACCCCGCTAGTTTACTAACGGGGTTATGTGAAACTAATAGCCTTTTATTAATTCATTCGGATCACACGGTGGCCACCTCCCTGGTTATTTTGTTCCATTTCTTTCATCATCTTCTCTCTTTCTGCCCGGAACTCCTCCGGTGTATAATGCTTTTTCCCTGCGGGCTCTTTGATGATGGCGAGGTCAGCTTTTTCAGATATGGCTGTAGCTTTAAAAACCTGGGTACCATCCTTGATATCCATCTCGAGTATCAATCCTGGTAATTGACCCTGGTATTCTGCAGGACCAACAGAAACCGGAATACTAGAAGTAAACCAGGCTACAATATTAGCGGTATCTTCCACCTCCTTACGTTCTATTTTCCCATTGTCCATATTCATCAGCGTTCTTTTCCTGATGTTGGATGCCGTGGCTTTCATACAAGGCAGACCCAGAATAGTTTTAGTTTCACCTGTCATCTTCCATTTTAGTGTTGAGATTGTATCATCAATAATGAAGGATTTCTCGAAAAGTTCTCTTTTCTCCACTTTCTTACCTGTTTCCAGGTTTGTATATAATACATCGTTAGCACCGGCTACTACCATTCTGATTTGTACACCCTCTCCGCCAAAAGAAGGGCCATCATCGTCAGTTTCCTGTTCACCCTGTTTCCACAGCGATTGGTTATTGCCAAACGTCAGCTCAAACTTATCAGTTCTTGTTTTCGGCATTTGTTGTTCCATACCTCCGGGCATTCCCTGGAAGCTGATCTGCAATTGCGAAGTTCTTTCGTAGGTGACTTGTCCCTGTTTTTGTTGTGCCCGAACGAGGCTTGCTGAGATAATAAGACAGCCGGCAATCAATATTTTCTTCATGTTTTATTATTTTGAATCAAAAGTAAATAAGCAGTGCAGTAAGATAAGTTAAGTACCCTTTCATTAAGGTTAATAAAGGTTAAAGGCTCTCCAACTACCCGCAACATTGATTTACATTTGTCAGGCAAACAAATCATCATGAACAGACTCCGTTGGCTGGCATTATTAATGGTCGTAGCCATTCTTGGCATCACCGGTTTCCAGTTATACTGGCTGCGCCAAAATTATGAACGGGAGAAAAATACCCTTTCGCTGAAAACGGAAATGTCTTTCCAGGAAACAATTATGCAGTTGCAGGTATCAAAACTGAAACTGGATGGGGCTATATGGAATAAAGCAGATTCGGGCAATGGTAAAATGAGGGTACTGATGCGGGATGATAGTGGAAAAAGGACACATGTACGCTTTAAACCCAAAGATGAAATTGTTTCTACCATTAATATAATACGGAACAAATTAAAGGATTCATTGAAAGCAAACCCTGCTGGTGGAAAAGGCATGGT
>JAEUVL010000218.1 GCA_016786965.1 Chitinophagaceae bacterium | reverse complement strand
GCAGTAATAAAATCATCCGCACCTACATCCTTGCGCAGCAGCTTATCCTCATTATCCTCCTGCGCTTTGGTTTTGGTATGATTGGCCTTTACCTCTTCCTGGAAACGTAAGAAGTTGGACAATTCATCCTCGCAGTCAGCCAGGTGTTCTTTACACAGGTCAAAATCCTGTATCCAGAACACTGTATTTTCCGGCAGGAACTCAAACAGCGATATGCGGTCATTGCTTTCAAACTGCGTATCCACATTCGGAATGATGCTTACCTGCAGGAGTTTTCTTTCACTCAACTGTGTCTCCGGGTCCACAATGCGGATCGAATCCACTTCATTGCCATATAATTCCACCCGGTAAGGTTTCTCGTTCCCAAAAGAATAAATATCCAGGATACCGCCACGGATAGCAAACTGGCCCGGTTCATACACGAAATCAGTTCTTTCAAACCCATAATCAGAAAGCCGCAACAGCAATTGCTCCACATTCAATGTATCGCCGGATTTAATATGAATGATATTAGAAGATAAGGTAGTGGGCAGCACAACCTTTTCAAACAGCGCTTCGGGATAAGTAACAAGTACTTTCTTATTCCCGCCTCCGGCAATTTTGGTCAGTGCCTCCGTTCGCAGCATTACATGCGATGAATTCAGCAGTTCGTAATTCTTCCTGTTCTTAAAGGAAGAAGGGAAATAAAAAATATCCAGCGCCTCCGTCAGGTTCTCCAGTGTATTATGAAAATAGGCCGCCTCCTCTGCATCATTTAAGATGATCAGGTGATTCAATTGTGACAAAGAAGGATGCAGAAAAGCCGCCGCAACAACGAACTGGGAAGAACTTCCCCGTAGATTTTGAAGATAGATTTTTTCAGGCTGGGCAAAAGAAAGCCTGTCCGCCAATTGAAAAAGACGGGGGGTGTTCTGATACTGTTCCAGCAAATCCTTTACACTCATGCAAGATACCCGGCATACCAAATTCATCCGGGCGGGCAAAGATAAATGTTTGGTCAATGAAGGGATATAATAATTTCCCTTTTTAAGAACTAAACCCGCTGTATTTGGTTTTACCTTTATTCTAAACCACCGAAATAATGGCATTACAACCCTGGCGAAAAGGCAAGGTGATAAAAATTGAAGATTATACGCACAACACCAGGCGATTCTGGATAGAAGTACCCGAACTGGACCGGTTTGATTTTGTGCCAGGTCAGTTTGTAACACTTGACCTCCCCATACACGAAAAAGCCAACAAACGCTGGCGCAGCTATTCCATTTCCTCCTGGCCCGATGGCTCCAACGTTTTTGAGTTGCTCATCGTACAGGCGCAGGGCGGATTAGGCACTACTTATCTTTTCAGCGAAGTAGCTGTTGGTACCGAACTCACCTTCCGGGGCGCACAGGGCGTCTTTACCTTACCCGCCACCATCGAAAACGATATTTTCCTTATTTGTACCGGTACAGGTATCGCTCCCTTCAGAAGCATGGTACAATACTTATACCTGCACCAGCAACCCATAAAAAATATCCATCTCATCTTCGGATGCCGCAAAAAAGAAGACCTCCTTTATTATGATGAATTAAAAGAGCTGGAACAAAAAATGCCCGGCTTTCATTATCACCCCACTCTATCACGGGAACATTGGGAAGGACACTTTGGATATGTACATACCATATATGAAGACCTGTGCAGGGAAAAACAACCCGCCCAATTCTTTCTCTGTGGCTGGAAACACATGGTAGACGAAGCGAAAAAGAGAATACTCGAAATAGGATATGACAATAAAGCTATTCACCTGGAACTGTATGGCTGATAGCTATAGGTGAATTCAAATAAATACAGGGATGATAATTTACATCCTGAAAATTGATAAGCGTCATGCACGGTTTTAACGCATAGTTACTATATTCGTACAAACCAATATGCGTATGGGTGCCTCCTCGCTGATTGTGCTTATCATTGCTGCCATTGCCTTCTCAGGTATTGCTATCCTCATCTCAAAATTTGTTTTAAAAGCAACCACCAATAAACAAAAAGGCGAGCCTTACGAATGTGGTATTCCCACACAGGGCAAAACATGGGTTCAGCTAAACGTAGGTTACTATCTCTTCGCCCTCATCTTCCTCATATTTGATGTGGAACTGGTATTTCTTTATCCCTGGGCCGTAGTGGCGAAAAGCATGGGTTGGTTAGCATTAATTGAGATCGTCATCTTCTTTTTTATATTATTCATGGGATTTTTATACGCACATAAAAAAGGAGCGCTGAAGTGGATGTGATAGATAGATGATAACTGATAATTAATAGATAATAGTTAATACAAATTGGCAGAGCAAAAAAACATAGAAAAAACATTCCCTGGCGAAATACATGATCTTCCCGGAGGAGGCATTGTGCTGAGCAAACTGGACGATGTCATCAACTGGGCAAGGTCCAACTCTTTATGGCCGCTCACTTTTGCCACCAGTTGCTGCGGAATTGAATACATGGCAGTAGCTGGCGCCAAATATGATTTCTCCCGTTTTGGATTTGAAGTGGCAAGGGCCACTCCCCGCCAGGCAGATGTAATTATTATAGCCGGAACAATTGTAAACAAAATGGCCCCCGTCTTAAAAAGACTGTACGACCAAATGGCCGATCCCAAATATGTGATCGCAATGGGAGCCTGCGCTATCAGCGGCGGCCCGTTCTTCTATAATACATATTCGGTGGTAAAAGGCGCTGACCATGTGATACCGGTAGATGTCTATGTGGCCGGCTGCCCGCCACGACCAGAAGCTTTATTACACGCCTTGATAAAGTTGCAGGAAAAGATAAAGAGCGGCTTAACAAGAGAACAGATAAGAGACCCACAGCCAATAAAAGGAAGTTAGGGACTTATATTAATTGAAGATTTGAAGACTGACAAATGACAACCGAAGAATTGAAAGCCAAAATAACCGGGCTGCTTCCCACCGCTGCTTTTGAAGAAGGTGGCGAATGGCTGAATATAAATATAGAGCCAAAAGATTGGCTGCCCCTGGCAACACAGCTTCGTACCGATACATCACTCAGCTTCGATTATCTCTTTTGCCTTACCTGTATCGACTGGAAGACACACCTCACCATGGTGTACCACCTTTCTTCCACCACGCACCGGCACAATATAGTAGTAAAAGCAAAACTCGACAGAACTGATCCTGAAGTAGAGACCGTAGCACATATCTGGAGAACAGCAGAATTTCATGAAAGAGAAGTATATGAAATGTTTGGGGTAAAATTCCTGAACCATCCGGATCTGCGCCTTTTAATATTACCCGATGGCTGGGAAGGAAAAAACCCAATGAGAAAAGATTTTGAAGACCCGATAAATATGATCAAACTATAACGTCTTGTCAAACCCCACAAAAGAGGGGCTTTGTAAGACACATAAACAACTTTTTTAAAGAGAAAACCATTTACCAGCAGATTTTAAGATGTACAGGGAGACCACCATATTAAATGACTCTTCACTAATTCCCCCTGCGGGGGATGAGGGGGCAGGAGACATTACTATCAATGTAGGTCCCCAGCACCCAGCTACACACGGTGTGCTGCATCTTGTCATTACTCTGAATGGGGAGACCATCAAAAAAGTGGAACCACACCTCGGTTTCATTCATCGCTCCATCGAGAAAATGTGCGAAAGCCTTAGCTACCGGCAATTCATCTACGTCACCAGCCGGATGGATTATCTCTCCTCTCACATTAATAACCATGCCTGCGCTTTATGCGTGGAAAAAGGATTACAGGTAGAAATTCCACCAAGAGCACAAGTCATCAGGGTGCTGATGGATGAACTGACAAGAATTGCCTCCCATGAACTTTGGTGGGGAGCCATGGCCATGGACCTCGGCGCCTTCACCCCTTTCTTTCATGCCTTCCGCGAAAGAGAAAGCATCAATGACATTATGGAAGAAACCTGCGGTGCCCGTCTCACCATGAATTATATGGTACCCGGCGGCGTCATGCAGGACTTACACCCCAACTTTCAAAAACGAACCAAAGAATTCCTGCAACTATACAAACGCAAGATCCACGAATACGATGAACTCGTCACCGGCAATATCATTTTCCAAAACCGGATGAAGAATGTGGGAATACTGTCCGCAGAAGATGCGGTCTCCTACGGTTGCAGCGGGCCAACTGCCCGGGGCAGCGGCGTAAGTTGCGATATCAGAAAAATATATCCTTACGAGATATATGATAAACTGGAGTTCGATGAAGTGCTGGAAACCGGCGGCGATTCATTCGCCCGCTACATGGTCCGCATTCGGGAAATGCAGCAGTCCATCCGCATCATCGAACAACTCATCGATAATATTCCCGAAGGCGATTTCCAGGCCAAGACAAAAGCCGTATTGAAATTACCCAAAGGAGAATTTTACACCCGGGTGGAAACAGCCCGTGGTGAACTGGGTGTATATATTGTAAGCGAAGGCGGCACCACACCATACAGAATTAAATTCCGTTCACCCGGATTTTCAAACCTCTCAGTACTGGACCATATTGCTCGTGGCAGCAAGCTCGGCGATCTGGTGGCCATGATGGGAACGCTGGACCTGGTGATACCGGATATTGACAGATAAAAGCCCTTTCCCTCCGCCAACTGGCAGAGAGATTTAGGGGATTAGTTCTTATATAATAAAGCGTTGAAGCTTCAGCGGGGAGCGTTAGAGCATCCGCTCG
>JAEUVL010000163.1 GCA_016786965.1 Chitinophagaceae bacterium | reverse complement strand
GCGTAAAGGCAAACACAATGGCGTGCAGCTACTGAGCGAGAATGCAGTGAACGAAATGATGAAAGTGCAGAACAAACCCGAACAGGTAAAATATGCACCCAAATCGGCAGAGGGTTTCACCTATGCCTCCGGCAGTTGGGTACTGGAAGAAAAGAATGGCGTAGCCACCACTCTCGCCAGCCCCGGCTTGTTCGGCACCTGGCCTATGATCGATTTTTGCCGTGGCTACGCTTATATCGTGTTTGTAAAGAACCTGTTGGGAGAAGAGCGGGCGGATGCTCATTTGATCCTGAAAAAAACAGTTGACGAACAAATTCCTGCAGTTTGTCGTTAAAGAAGGCGCGAGTGCCCTTTTGCTTATATATTTACTTCAAAATTTAAAAACCACAATATGCAACGATTAAAGTTTCCCGTACTTTTTCTTTCCTGTGTATTATCAACCACCGCCTTTGCGCAGCCCACACAAATTAGTGTGCAAAGAGGACAGAAATTCCAGGTAGAAAGTTCTTCAAAAGTTACCAGTTCTGCCGAAGTGATGGGGCAGACCATGGAAAACAATTCTGATACAAAAAACACTATCGTGTACGAAGTGCTGGGTGCCGGCCAGGACGGCATATCCCTGCAGTCCACCACCACCAAAATGCTTATAAATGTAAGTGCGATGGGCCAGGAAATGACCTTCGACAGCGATAAGAAAGATAATGAAGGTCCGCTGGCAGATGCCCTTTCTCCTTCCATTAATAAATCAAAAAGTGTGATACTCGATGTCAAAGGCGCTATTGTAAAGCAGGATGAAGATGCCACCAGCGGCCCGGCATTGGGCGGCATGGGGGCCATTACAGCGGCCTTCTCCACTGATCTTTTTTTACCAGCATTGATCGGCAAAGAATTAACAGCAGGCGTTTCCTTTACAGATGTGGCCAGCCAGGCCAAAGAAAAATTCACCAACCGTGATTCAGGCACATATGTAATAACGGCCGTGGAAAATGGGGTTGCCAGCATTTCTTACAAAGGCATACAAATAAGCAGTATGGTAATGGAGCAGATGGGTATGGAAATGACGAGCAGCAGTAACAACACGGTAAAATCCGAACTGCAGGTAGATGTAAAAACAGGATTGATACTGGCCAGGGCCACTGTTATTGACATGAACATTTCTGTAGATGCAGGCGGCATGACGATACCCGCAACCGGCCAATCGATAACCACCGTAAAAGTGACGCCGGTACAATAACGGACGCTGCTAACTGGCGGGGCTTAATATATATACCTTTTTTATAAAGATTCATTGGTAACTTTAAGTACCGATGAATCTTTTTTTATGTACGAACACCGGAAACAGCCTCTTGCTTCCAGGACCACTTTTTACCAGCGGGTATTAAAGAATATTATTACGGCCATGCTGATCATGCTGCTCTGCCTGCTGATCGGTGTGGTGGGTTATCATTACACAGCCGGTATCCCCTGGCTGGATGCCATACACAATGCCTCAATGATATTAAGCGGCATGGGCCCGGTGGTGGAAATAAAAACCGTAGCGGGAAAATGGTTTTCATCAGCTTATGCACTCTTCAGCGGTATTGTGTTTATTACCAATGTCGGGGTGATACTGGCACCCGCCATTCACCGCATCTTTCACCGTCTGCACCTGGAAGATAAATAAGGAAATACGATGGGACACAAAAAGACAAAGCTTTAACTCTTCATCCTGATGTTCTCCGTTAGAAACCTTTGGTAGGCGTTTCGCTTTTCACCAGCACCACTTTGCTTCTGTCAGCTTTGTAGATAGCATCGTAAAACTTTACCAGTTCTGCATATTCAGCCGGAGGAAACCGTCCGCTGTATTGTTCAATGCTTCTGTAATACATAAGTGTGGGGCCGTTCAGTTTTACACTGCTGCTGTATTTCCCAAACTTACTGGTAATACTCACCTCTTTGGGCAAAGACTCTGCGGCATACCCGGCAGGAAGAGCAATTTCAACCGTGTCAATATCACGGTACTCAGTTTTCAGTTCCAGTTCATACTTTCTGGTGGAATCAACCTGCAGCTTTCGATGGCTTCTTGACATGATATTAGGAATGATGAACAGCCTTTTACCAGTAATAGTGGCATAATTGCTCACCACAATGTTAAGCGACTCCTCCACCACTGGTAATGCTGATTTTGTTTCCTTGTAGTCAAAACTGCTGATATCATAGGTGGCAAAATCCAATTGCTCATGCAGGAATTCCTTTACTTTATCCTTCGAAAGGCTGTTGATAAGATCATGATACATATCCTGCTGCAATCCCCCGTAAGATGTATTCGCTTCTACCTTCAGGGTGGATTCTTCATCCAGCACCGCCTTTATTCTCCTTAATTGCAGGTTTTCCTTCATCCCATACTTAGGCGTGCGGACCAGGGTCCCTCCATTCTCATTGATCATTAAAGCATCTCGGTCGCAGGTAAAATCGCCCAGGTAACCGGGAGGCATGGTCTGGCTCGTACATTCAAGCCATACCGTATCTGTTTTCAGCGGCACACAAAGTATCACATGGTTAAACTGTTGCGAAGGAAAATCCGTTATTACCTTATTGGCCCTTCTGCCCGCTTTTACTAATGTGTAAGAGGAGTTGATGCCTGCCTCTTTCAGCAGGCTGTACATATAATTAGTAAGTGCCTTACAATCACCATAAGCTTTTGAAGCCACGTACTTTGCATCAAAAGGCTGCCAACCACCGATGCCCAGCTGGATGCTGATGTACCGGGTATTCTTTTGCAGGTACCGGTACAGGCGGTCTATCTTTTCTTTGGGATCAGTAATACCATCAACCAACTGGTGAACGGTTTGCTTCACATTATCCGGCAATTGGTCCCTGCCCTGCCTGAGTGAGTTCACAAATTTCCCAAACTCATTCCAGCTGCTCATGTCCCCGTCAAACTTCTCTATTGAAAACGTGGTGGGGCCAAAAAGCACCCCGGTATTTATCTCATACCAGTTGGGGCTGGCATACTCACTTACTATTGCAGGCAGGTCTTTTATCTGCCAGCTCAGTATTTTTTTTCCTTTACTGTTTTCTGTGGCTACAGGGCTGCCTGTATAGTTGAACGGGCGGTACCTGACCGTATAAGACGCAGGATAAATAATGCTGATACTGCTTTCCTGAACAGCATAATACTCATCTTCCCGCGGTAACCATACCGGGAAAAAAAGAGTGCCATTATATTTTATCTCTACTTCATACTCTACTGTATAAGGATATACTTTGTGAAAAAAATGATGGTACTTGCGCCGGTTATCGTCCATCAGGTTATTATCATCGGCACCGGTCACATCAATGATCTGTTTGTTCTTCAGCCGCTTTAACTCTTTGCCGGTCGCATCATATAAGCTGCCTTCAATATTTCGTATCTCATGCAGCTTGTCATAATACTCCACAAACCCCGCCTGGTTATCTCCGTTCTCATTCAATATGGTCACTGCATATTTCTTTCTTAAAATAGCCTCACCGGGGTTCATCACTTCAAAGTCAATATGCTCAAAGCGTTT
>JAEUVL010000159.1 GCA_016786965.1 Chitinophagaceae bacterium | reverse complement strand
CAAACAACAGTACCATTGCCACCTAAGACCAAAAGCGGTGATGGTGCAGAAGGAATTGCCGCCAACGAAAAGAATAATAAATTTTATATCCTGCGGGAAAGAAATGAAGACATGACCCGCTCCCAGATATTTACTTACACTATTGAAGCCGGAAATGAAAACTCTCCGATTGTGCTTAAATATGAATCCACTATAGAACTTCCTCTGGAAAATCCGCAATGGCGCTATTCAGACATTTGTGTGGATGAAGCCAATAACCGCCTCATCTGTTTGAAGTCCTATTCCAAAGGGAAATTGAGACAACAGTTCCTCGAGTCATTAGACATAGATGCCGCTGGCAACCTGTCTGCCACTACGTTGAAGAACATTCCGGTAGAGAACTTTACAGAGACATCTAATATGTACAAGAACGATGACTATAGCCTGAATCTCGAAGGCATTACAGTAGATGCTGCCGGTACCATCTATATCATAAGCGATAATACTTCTGGCAAAGCCATGTGCGAAGAAGTGGCCAAGGAAAAAACCATCCTTTTTGAACTAAAAAAGAAATAAGCTTGTTGTAAAGGTTATATCAAACAGGGTAGCAGCTATGCAATACACTCCCACCGCAGGACGAAAAGCAGCAACAGCCATCCTGGCCGTCATTACTTGGTTTGCGTTGGCACTACAGTTAAAACTCTCTGTTGAAAGTACTCCCACTACCGGATTCACCGCTACTAAAACCGTTATTAACTTCTTCAGTTATTTTACCATACTCAGTAATTTGCTGGTGGCGCTGACTCTTACCATCCCATTACTTAGTCCCCATTCAACCATCGGTCGGTTCTTTTCTCATCCCAGGGTATCATCGGGCATAGCCGTGTATATATTTATTGTAGGACTGGTGTACAACCTGGTGCTGCGCAGTATATGGTCGCCTGCGGGCTGGCAATTGGCAGCGGATAATCTGTTACACGTTGTTGTCCCGCTGGCCTATGTGGTACTTTGGGCAGTAATTACACCCCGGCATGTATTATACTGGAAGGATCTTCTTCCCTGGTTATTCTTTCCGGCATTATATCTCGCTTATTCGCTGGCAAGAGGTCCAGTAGCTCATTGGTATCCATATCCTTTTGTCGACGTTGACAAATTTGGTTATGGTAAAGTCGCCCTCAATTCCTTTTTCGTTCTCATAGCCATTATTACAGTTGGCGCCGGGGTCATTGCCCTCAACCGTAGGGGTATTAAACAGCCTGAAACTTCCAAACGTTAACGAAACCAGAATACTATTTTCGCCAGAACAACCCTTTCCAAAAAAATTGCGACTTTTATGTACAGTATGAAAAAACATTTACTCTTTTTTATTGTACTCCTCTCCTTCTCCGGCCTCCGGGCACAGAAAGTTGACAGTATTTACTTTCACCTGTACACCGACAGTCTGAAAAAAGGGCAGCACAATTATATCAATGTAGATGGCAAATTATCCAATGGCCGCTGGATGCCTCTTACTTCCAAAGAGGTACAATTTACCTGCAACGAAGCAAGTTTTCAGGGCAATGAACTTATAATACCAGCCGATTTTTCGCCGGAAAAGGTGACCATCAGGGCTTCATTGAAAGCCAATCCGTTTGTAGTAATCGAGAAGACCATATGGATTAAAACAAAACCGGATGGCGACCTGCCCACCCGAGACCAGATACTGAATAACCCCACTCCAAAAAAGACGAAGAATAAAGGATAACAGGAAAGCCCTCACCGAACCGGGGGCTTTTTTGTTACGGTAAGAAACAGGAATATCATCCTTTTTGACTGGATTTTGTCATTGTTCGATGAACTAAACACCAACCGTTATAGGTCAATTCATGTAAAAAATGGCAGTTCAATTATTTTTTCCCGTGGCAGAAAGCCATTGGATCTAACGCTCCTTCCAGTTAGGCACATACTTGTCCAACAGAGCCTGGAATTCTTTGTAATTGATCAATCCGGAAAGATCAGGGTCAGTAATTAGATTTTCGACATTTTTATAGCCCCTTTCGTATGCCTGTCGCAGGTACAGGATGGCCTGCTCCGGTTTATTAGCCAATGCATAGCTGCAGCCCAATTCATAATAGGTTTTGCCCTTGGTAGGGTCAAGTCGAATAGCGTTTTGCAAATGCACAATAGCCGAATCGTATTGCCGCATTGAATGATAGAGCAAGCCAAGGTTAAGGGAGGCTACCTGGGAATTAGCGTCTTTGCTCACCGCCTGCCGCAGGTACACCAGTGCGGAGTCATTC
>JAEUVL010000094.1 GCA_016786965.1 Chitinophagaceae bacterium | reverse complement strand
CGCCCTCTCACACATCAGCCAGTGGACCATTGTGTATATCGTCATCGCCATCATCAGTGTGCTGTTCTTCCTCCAGCAGTTCGGCACCGCCCTTATCGGCCGCTTCTTCGGGCCGGTCATGCTCATCTGGTTCTTTATGCTTGCCTCTCTCGGGTTGATACAGTTGTTTAATGAGCTGTCAGTACTAAAAGCTTTCAATCCTTACTATGCCGTCAACCTGCTCAGCACCTATCCCAACGGGTTTTATATTCTCGGCGGCGTCTTTCTCTGCACCACCGGGGCAGAGGCTCTCTATTCCGATCTCGGCCACTGTGGCAAATGGAACATCCGCTATTCCTGGATATTGGTAAAAACCTGCCTGGTATTAAACTACCTCGGCCAGGGTGCCTGGTTGCTGCACCTGCACAATGGAGATATGGTTTCTGCGGAGATGATCGAGAAAGGGTTCAATCCGTTCTATGGCATCATGCCGTCGTGGTTCCTGTACTTCGGTATCAGCATAGCCACGGCAGCCACCATCATAGCCAGCCAGGCATTGATATCCGGTTCCTTTACACTCGTAAGCGAGGCCATGCGGCTGAATCTCTGGCCCAAGCTTAAGATCGTTTATCCCACCGAAACAAAAGGCCAGTTGTATGTTCCCGCAGTGAACACTTTATTATTTGTCGGCTGCATCGGCATCGTACTCTACTTTCAAAAGGCCACCAACATGGAGGCCGCCTATGGCCTCGCCATCACCGCTACCATGATCGCCACCTCCATATTATTTGCCAACTTCCTGGTGTTGCAGCGGGTAAAGTCGTGGCTCGTTTACCTCTACCTCTTTGTTTATCTCACCATCGAGTTCGGTTTCTTCTATGCCAACCTCGATAAGTTTCCGCATGGTGGTTATGTTACCCTTATCGTAGGTGGTTTATTATTCGTGGTCATGTTCACTTGGTTCCGGGCCCGCAAGATCAAGAACCGCTACGTGGAGTTTGTGCGGCTGGAACATTATATACCCAAGATACAGGAGCTCAGCAATGATAAATCGGTGCCCAAGTATGCCACCCACCTGGTCTATCTTACCAGTGCCGACAATCCCAAAGAGATAGAGCACAAGATCATTTACTCCATCCTGAACCGTAAACCAAAACGGGCCGACATCTACTGGATGGTGCATGTAGATACCGTGGATGATCCGTACACCACCGAGTACAAAGTATCACATATCATCCCCAATGATATTATCCGGGTCGATTTCCGGCTGGGCTTCCGGGTGCAGCCCCGTATCAACCTGCTCTTTCGTAAAGTGGTGGAAGATCTCGTGGCCAATAAAGAAGTGAATGTGCGCAGCCGCTACGAAAGCCTCGAACGTAATAATGTCACCGGCGATTTCTCCTTTGTGGTAATGGAAAAATACCTGAGCCAGGATAATGAATTACCGGTGATAGAGAAGCTGGTGATGAAGGTGTATTTCTGGCTGAAGGATATAAGCCTCTCCGAAGAAAAAGGGTTTGGCCTGGACTCCAGCAACGTGGTGGTGGAAAAGTTCCCGTTGATCGTAGCGCCGGTCACCGGTCTGCGGTTAAAGCGCATAGAAGAATAATGACCAACCGGAGTAATAATATTTTATCTGTTCTCCTCATAGCGGCAGCCTGGGTCATCGCTATTGGACTGGCCTATGCGGTCTATTGTAAAGTGAGGATACTGTTGCATAAATGAGGGAGGGGAGTTATGGGTTTTTGGCTTCCTTAAAACTTGAAGTCGCAAATTGCTGCTTCAAGTTTTACAGGTTCCACCTTTTTCTCCTTTTTGACATTCCGTTTTGGAATATCAAAAATTCTCCCGTTTGAAGGAAGTTAAGCAAGAAACCGCCCCATTCACTATTATCTGTTCACTTTTCACTAGTCCTCTTAAACCCAATGCTGTTTCGGGGTGGCTGTGGTGGGTTCAGCAGTTGCTTCAGGTACTGGAATACCAGGGCTATATCATCGTCATGCTGTGTCAGCTTGCGTTCTATTTTTTCCAATTGCAGTAATATGTCTTTATGAGTGAGGAGCAGCTCTTTCATTTTGGCAAACACCCGGATGATCTGGATATGCACCTGTATGGCCGTTTCACTGTTTAATACGGATGAAAGCATGGCCACGCCCAGTTCGGTGAATGCAAAGGGGAGTTTGCGCCGCCCTCCCCAACTTGATGTCGCAAATTGCGACTTCAAGTTTTCAAACTCTTTGGGCGTAAGCCTAAACATAAAATCTTCGGGAAATCTTTCCCCATTTCTTTTTACCTGCTCATTTAATCTTTTCGTATCTACCTGGTACAGTTCAGCCAGGTCTTCATCCAGCATCACTTTCTGTCCGCGGATAAAATAGATTTTGTTCATCACCAATTCTTCTGGTAGTACTGGTGGCTTGCCTGCTTTTGCCATAGGGTTTTGTTTATAAAGGGTTACAGATTGAGGCGTCAAATATAGAACAATTATTATGTGTATTAGCCCTAGTTAATAATTCTTTCATGGCATCACCAGCTAATTATAGTGTAAGTTTGTTCCCTACACTAAAAAAATAATCATAATGCCTTCTGTAAAAGCTTACGGCGCTGAAAGCGCCACCTCCGCCATTGCGCCACTTACCATTGAGAGAAGAGACCCCAAACCACATGATGTGCAGATAGAGATACTGTTCTGCGGCATCTGCCATAGTGATCTGCATACTGCCCGCAATGAATGGGGCAATGCTGTATACCCCTGTGTGCCGGGCCATGAAATAGTCGGCCGGGTAACCGCCGTCGGTGATCATGTAAAGAAATTCAAGGTCGGCGATCTCGCCGGTGTTGGTTGCCTGGTAGACAGTTGCCGGGAATGTGACAATTGTAAAGATGGACTGGAACAATACTGTGCGGGCGGCCCCACTTTCAGCTACGGCAGCCCGGAGAGAGATGGCAGCGGTATCACCCATGGTGGCTACAGCAAATCCATCGTTTCACACGAAGACTTTGTATTACACATCTCTGATAAATTGCCGCTGGCAGCCACAGCACCGTTGCTCTGCGCCGGTATTACCACTTACTCTCCACTCCGCCACTGGAAAGTAGGCAAAGGAACAAGAGTAGGTATCCTTGGCCTGGGTGGCCTTGGTCATATGGGTGTTAAGATAGCAGCAGCCATGGGTGCCGAAGTAACCATGCTGAGCCACTCCGCTTCCAAAGAAAAAGATGCCGCCAAACTGGGTGCCCACAAGTTTGTACTCACCAGCGATGCAGAACAGGTAAAAGCAGTCACCGGTTATTTTGATTTTATTCTTGATACTGTTTCTGCCGAGCATGATTATAACTTCTACCTCGCCCTGTTGCGTACCAGTGGTGTGATGGTTTGTGTAGGCGTACCGCCCACTCCGGCCGTTATCCCTGCATTCAATGTCATCTTCGGTCGCAAGAGCTTTGCGGGTTCACTCATCGGCGGCCTTCCTGAAACACAGGAGATGCTGGATTTTTGTGCTGAACATAACATTGTATCCGATATCGAACTGATCCGCATGGATGAGATCAATGAAGCGTATGAAAGAATGCTGAAAGGCGATGTGCGGTACCGCTTTGTGATAGATATGTCTACTTTATAAGTGAGTGGGGGTCCCAACAACTAGTTTTAAGCCGCCTGGTAAGGGCGGCTTTTTTATTAGTTGAGATCTCGAACAAGGGTAATACACAGTTGCAAAACAGAGTGACATACAGGCTGTGTAAAGAAGCCGCAGCTTGGTCAAACACCATTAATTTTTTACATTTGAGTATGAAGAAGTCTGTTCATATATTCCGGTCTGTTGAAGAACAAGAACTGTATCACAAAAAACTGATGGCCTGCTCCACTGCCGCCGACCGTTTCCGTAAGCTTTACCAAATGCAGCTATTTAATCAGCTGCTTCATCCGGTTGCAGACAAATCCCGCAAAATACGCATTGGCAAATGGACATCCTGAATCATGAGTTTCTGTTATTTCTGCAATGTGCGGCTAAAAACAATCTCCGTTATTTGCTGATCGGGGGCTATGCCGTTAACTACTATGGATATAACCGTCACACTGCGGATATGGACGTATGGCTTGCCCCAAATAATCAAAACAGGAATGCTTTTATTGACACTCTTTTGTGTATGAATTATTCCGCTGAAGAAGTCTCTCCCTTAAAAAAAGAAAACTTTGATCTTCCTTTCGTTGGAACTATCGGTTCAGGTGATGCCACACTTGATGTACTGACAGTGGTGCATGGATCTATTTCATTTGAAGATGCAGAAAAGAAGAAAGAGGTTTTTGAGATACAGCCCGGTTTATTTTTGAATATTGTACCGTATGATATTCTAAAAGAAATGAAGTTGAGAACCCACCGGGAAAAAGACATGTTTGACATTGCAAGGCTGGAAGAAATTATAAACAGCAGGAAAGACAAATAATGAAGGGCTTACAACCGTGGTTCAGCTATATCTTTCAAAACCTCCGGGTTCTTCAATCCAAAATACTCCTTCACCATCTCCACCATTCCATCCCGGTCCCTTATCACCAGGATAATTTTATGTTGCCGCCGGAGCAATACCTCTTTAAGTATCTCCGCAAAGCCTTCTCCTTTTAACTCCAGCGGGCCTATCTCATCAATGATCAGCCAGCCATCCTTATCGATCCCGTCCCTTATTATTTGTACCGCCTTACTGAAATTGTTCTTGCTGAATATGAATCGCCCAACCGTCAGCGTTTCCGTTTCTCCCTCTTTTGCTTCCATCAAAAAAAGCTGCCGCGACTGCACATTCATAAAAACCCGTTTGCCTTCCACCAGTGGTGTCAGTATACCGTACACATCGTTTCTGTTCTCCGTCCATTTTACCAAAGAGGTCGTTTTGCCACTTTGAATGGGTCCGGTAAGTATCCATACCTTTTCAATTGCCGGTGGTGTAAGCGCATTCACCAGCAGTATTTTACTCCAGTCATTTATTCTTTTCGGGCCTTTCGCACCAGCAGAAGTTTTCCAGCTTTGTGCGATCAGTTGTTGTGTGGCGGGTAACAGGTTCAGCACTTCCTGTACTTCCTCCTGCACTTCGCTTTTCTTTCGCTGCAGCCAGCGGTGCAGTAATTGCTTTACCAAAGGGCCAATAATAAAAACCCATCCCAATACAATGATAAGGGAGCGCAGTAATATCTTCAGTGACAGATGGGCCGGTAATAACGGCTCACCGATATGGAAATAAGACTGCACATACAGTGCAATTAACAGCAGCCATATTATCAATACTGTATTCTTAAGCCGCTTCTTTTTAGCAGAGGTCTCCGGCCCGGCAATTACTGCATTATCACTATTATTTAAAATGAATTGCTTTTCCTTTCGCCATCTTTCCACCCGCTTGGGTAAATGTGCTGCCCACCAGCCAACCACTATACCTGTTATCAAATGCAACAGCACATAGCTGCTGCCGATCAGCAGGCTATAGTTAGTAGCTGTTTTTTGTTTGGTAAGCCCGTTGATAAAATCATTGATCACCACCCACAGATCATTACCATAGATAATAGTAAGTACCAGTATACGCTGCAGGCCCGACTCCAGCAGGG
>JAEUVL010000049.1 GCA_016786965.1 Chitinophagaceae bacterium | reverse complement strand
CGATTCGGCGATCAGCCCTGCCCTTTTCACATTGTTCAGTGAATCGCCCAGGTAGGTATTCATTTCTTTATAATATAGCGCCGAATCATAGCGGCCCATGGTCTTATTAATACGGGCCAGGGCATTATACGCATTTACCATGCGGAAAGGAGAAGCCAGTTGCCGGGAAAGTGCCAGCATCATATGCGCATACATATTAGCCTTATCCGTATTTCCCATGTTCAAATAGATATGCGAGAGGTTAGCATAATTGTAGGTCAGGCTGTGCTGGTTGTTTCGCTTCGTATTAAATTCCACTGCTTTGTTCACATACTCCAGTGCCTTCGGATAATCTTTATAATGCTCATTGTACACCTGGCAAATATTATTATAGAATTTTCCCAGCTCTTCCTCTCCTTCCTTTGTTTCATTGATAAGTTGCAGGCCCCGCTGGAATAAATTAAAGGCACTGTCCATCAGGTCATTCCTCCCCGACTCCTTGCTCATGTCCCGCAGGGTGATCGCCTGCTGGTTCAGGCTGATGATCACTCCAAAAGGATACCGTTCCCGTTCCGCCACCACCTGGGCCTGTTTGGAGATCTCGATCCCTTTTTCCAGGTACTCCATAGTACCTTTCTCACCACCCATTTCTTTATAGATATCAGCGATCACATTCTTTAGCCGCACCAGTTCTTTCCACATGCGCAGGCTGTCGTACATATGCACCACTTGCAGGCCAAGAGTGATAGCGCCGGAATAATCTCCCTTTCTCCGTAAATAGTTAGATTCCACCGCACGGGCCATCGCCACTCCTTGTGCATAATTCAGTGCCACAGAAATAGCCCTGGCCCTGTCCATATAGTAATAGAGGGAATCGTAATTGGTTTGAAGAAAACTGTTCGCCTTTTTTATATAAAGAGAAACGGTGGCTGTATCCCCTTTTATCTGCTCCGCCACAGGTACCGGACCATCAGTGTTCTTTTTAGTACAGGCCGTAGCGAAAAGAATGATCGCTATGCCTGCCAGCAAGCGCAGGTATTGCCTCGTAGAAAGGGAGTGATTGATGACCGGTTGATTTTTGTGGATGTAAAATAGTCCTTAGTTCCCTAACAAAAAAGCATTGACCGGTATGTTTCACTGCACCGCAGCATCAATAGTGGTAAAACGGAAGCTAAAACCAGTATTACTTATTTTTTCAGCGCTTACGGTAGCGCTTTTCAATATCTCCACACTCATTTCACCCAGCATCCATTTCAGCAGGAAAGAAGGGACCTTTACCGGAATGAAGAATTTGTTTCGGCTCTTCGCCAGCGCAAGCGTCAATGTCTTGTTAGATACAGGCACCGGGGCCACCGCATTATAAGTGCCCGACATAGCTGCATTACTGATGGCCGCCATGTACAGGTTCACCATATCATCTATATGTATCCAGCTTATCATTTGTTTGCCACTGCCAAGTATGGCCGCCACACCAAACTGCAATGGCCGCAAAAATTCTTTTAAGGCACCGCCATTATTGCTCAGTACAATGCCGGTGCGCAGTTTCACTAAGCGTTTGCCAAGCTTTGTCACCGGTTCAATGCTCTCTTCCCAAAGCTGGCAGGTATGCCCTAAGAAACCAGCATCAGCAGGAGCATCTTCTTTAAAGGGTGATGGATTGGGAATCACAGGATCGGCCCCGTACCAGCCGATGGCCGAGGAACTGATCACCGCTTTTACTTTATTA
>JAEUVL010000048.1 GCA_016786965.1 Chitinophagaceae bacterium | reverse complement strand
AGCATAAAAAGAATCTTTGGTGACCAATAATTCTTCCAGAGATGACTGATACTCGGATAACATTCCTGCTTTTTTATAATAGCCGGACAGGAGCTGCAGGTATTCGAGCCGTATCTTGGGATCGTTCGCATATGTACCCTCTGCTGTACCTATTGTAAGATCTCCATGGGCGAGGCTCTTCTTACAAAGCTCTATCGCTTTGTGTATCTGTCCTGAGTTGGCGTAAAACTCTGCCAATTGCAGGTTATCCTCTACCACCTGATTGGCGGGTGATGTACTTTTTCTTACAGCTATCATTTCCAGCAATGCCCTCTCGGCTTCTTCATATTTTGCAACAGCAGTGTAAGCTGTTGCCTGAAGGCGAAGTGCCGTAGCTACATAGTTAAGATTCTGTAATTCCCTGCTCAGCAATAAGCCTTTATTGATAAAAAATAATGCTGAATCTGTTTTATCCAAAGAAACGTAAGCGTATCCCTTATTCAACAATGCTGGTGCAAGTACCTGTAAATACCTTTTAGTATTTCCAGCTACCGCAACGGCTTTATTTATCCATTGTAAGGCTTCCCGGTATTGTTGACGGGCAATGGCAATTGAACCGATCGAATTACTTGCAAGCCCAATATTTGATGTGTCTTTATATTTTTCAGCTTCCGGTAATATCTTGTACAATACGGCCAGGGCTTCCTCATATCTTGATTTTGATCCATGATAAATGGCTTTGGCCCTCGATAGTTTAAAATAGATGTCTCTTGTATTGTCATCCGCCGGTTTGTTACTACTTAATTCCGGTTCTATAAAAGCAAGAGCACTATCACTCCATCCCCAGCGGAAATACCAATTCGCATAGGCCAGCGTAGCGAGGCTTTTATAGCGGGCGTTGTTGCTTCTATCTGCCAGTTCTTTTACCTGCGGGCCATAGATATCGAGACTGTCGCGGTTGACACTTTGAAATTCTTCGAAAAGGGAAAGATAAGCGGCGAGTTTTTCTTCATTGGTGCGGGCAGTATATACCCGGTAACGAAGACTGTCAATCAGTGGTGTTTGCCCATTGACAACAACAGTCATGCATATAAGTACTAATAATATAATGTGACGGCGGAAGTTCATGCTTATGATTGCAGGCACTAAAATATTCCAATTGCCGGGAGAATGAGCAGGCATACTACAAATTATGTATTCGCCATGCGGGGCAGATAGTGAATTTTTACATCGTTGTCCGCTACCCCTCTTTATCCGTTTCTGAGTGCAGTTTTTAACCTTTTAATTCTTTTAGCATGAAAAAAAATCTATGTATGATGGTGGTGGCTCTCCTGCTGACAGCAGGCAGCTATGCGCAAGGCGTTTCACGGCTATTTGGATTGGTTGCCGGGAGTCCGCAAGCTAATCAGCAATCCAATGGCTTTTTATTCAGTACAGACAGTTCCGGTCAAAACTTTCAATTGAAATATGATTTCCCGGTAACCACTTTTGGTGCAAACCCGCAAAACCTGGAAATGATACCGTATAACGGAAAATTATATGGCACTACGGCAACCGGCGGTGTATATAATTACGGGACAATTTTCGAGTACGACCCCGTAACAAATATTTACACCAAGAAGTTTGATTTTGGTCCTAATCCATCAATAACCGGTGGCAGTCCCAAGGGCTCTTTATTACTTTATAATAATAAGTTTTATGGCCTGGCAGCAGACTATGCTGTTTCAGGTGTTGGCTGCATTTATGAGTGGGACCCGGCAACTAATATCTACACCAAAAAATATGACCTGACTCCTGCCGGAGGTTCAAATCCGCAAAACTCCTTACGATTGATGAACAACAAAATGTATGGTACTACAGCGGGCGGTGGTGCCAGTGGCCTGGGTGCTGTATTTGAATGGGACCCGGCAACTAATGTTTATACAAAGCTGCTGGACCTGAACGGTGTGGGCGCAGGCACAAATGGGTGGAGCTTTTATAATAATGTTACCCCTTACAACAATAAGCTATATGCTACAACTGTACGTGGTGGCACAAATGATTATGGCACTTTGCTGATGATAGACCCCTCACTTCCCTTTGGCTCAAACACCACTATCGTTAAACAGTTTGATGCTACCAGCGGCGGAAATGGCAATAACAATGAAATGATCGTTTACAATAATAAATTATACGGGTGCTTATACACCGGCGGCACAAGCTCACAGGGAACATTATTTGAGCTGGATCCCGCTGGCAATGTATTTACCAAACTGGTTAATTTTAAC
>JAEUVL010000031.1 GCA_016786965.1 Chitinophagaceae bacterium | reverse complement strand
TGTTTTAACTCCTGCGCCTGAAGGGGTTTCAGATTCATTTGCTTTAGCCATTTCCGATAGAACATTTAGTGATATATGAAGTTAATGAACTTCTTTTTTGAAAAGATGACTACCGAGGGGTAACATCTCATCCCGGCAATGAATAACATTCGCTATAGTGTAATCTAAATCCGCTTTAAGTTTTATTAATACCCTCTTACATTCTTTCCTTCCATGTAGTTCATAAAGGCTTTGTTCACCACTTTGTTTCCGCCGGGTGTGGGATAGTTGCCGGTAAAGTACCAGTCGCCAAGGTTTCCGGGGCAGGATTTGTGGAGGTCTTCTATGCTTTGAAAAATAACATGTACGGGTATATCGAGCCCTGGCGGGGTAATGAGCTGTGCGATCTTAGCTGATATTTCCTCGGTGGCAAACTGTTTGTATAACTGCTTTACTACATTTTCTTTATGCAGTTGGTTGTTGCGGTGGAGGTCTTTACATCTTTCCAGCAGTTCTTTCAGGTAGTCCAGTTTATCATTCTCTTTCATCAGTTCCACTACTGCATTAAAGGCGATGAAATCTCCCATCTTGCTCATGTCAATACCATAGCAATCGGGATAGCGTATTTGCGGTGAAGAGGAAACAACAACAATACGTTTTGGCTTTAACCGGCCCAGCATCCGGATGATGCTTTCTTTTAAGGTGGTGCCTCTTACAATAGAGTCGTCAATTACCACCAGTGTATCCTGACCAGCCCGCACGGTGCCATAGGTAATATCATAAACGTGCTGCACCATTTCATTACGGTTCACATCTTCGGTAATGAAGGTGCGCATTTTTACATCTTTGATGGCTATCTTTTCGATGCGGATGCGTCGGTTTATCATTTCACCCAGCTTTTCTGCATCAAAGTCTTTTCCCCAGCTGAGTATGCGTTCTATCTTTACTTTGTTCAGGTAATCTTCCATTCCTTTTAGCATGCCGTAAAAAGCTGTTTCGGCTGTATTGGGAATGAAGGAGAAAATAGTGTTCTTCAGGTCGTAGTCAATGGAATGAAGCACCTGCTCACTGAGGTTGTATCCAAGCGCCAGCCGTTCCCGGTATATTTTCTCATCGCTGCCGCGGGAGAAATAGATGCGTTCGAAGCTGCAGGCCTTTCGTTCCTGTGGCTCCAGTATCTGTGCTATTTCGTATTCCCCTTTTTCATTTACAATAAGGGCATGTCCCGGCATCAGTTCCTGCACTTCATTTTCGCCTACGTTAAAAGCGGTGCGGATGGCTGCTCTTTCAGAGGCGGCGACTATCACTTCATCATTTACATAATAATAGGAAGGCCGGATGCCGTGTGCATCGCGGAATACAAAGCCGATCCCATTGCCTGTCATACCCCCTACATGAAATCCTCCATCGAATAAGGGCAATGCTTTTTTCAGCACGGCTTTTATATCCATGTGGTGTGGCGATGCCTCGTCTGCTTTCAGGAGAAAATGATACAATACTTCCATCATGGCGGCCAGATCACTCTGGCGTTGAAATTCTCCGGGGTCTATATTTACAAGGGAAAAAAGTTCTTCTGTATTGACCAGGTTGAAGTTTCCAGCCAGGGCCAGGTTTCTTGCCGGGATGGTATCTCTTTTCAGGAAAGGGTGACAAAATTCCGCATTATTCTTTCCTTGTGTACCGTAGCGTAGGTGTCCGAGCAGGAGCTCCCCTAAAAAATCGATATGGCCTTTCATGAGTCCCGGGTGGTTTTTCATATCGGGGTTGAACTTGGCCAGTTCATCTATTTCGGCGCCTATTTTTTTGAATACATCTGCTATGGGTTGGGGGGTGCTGCTTCTGATGCGGTGTAAAAAGGGATATCCCGGTTCCACATTCAATTTTACGGCGGCTACCCCTGCGCCATCCTGGCCGCGGTTGTGCTGCTTTTCCATCAGCAGGTATAGTTTGTTGAGGCCCCACAGCACTGTACCATACTGTTGCTGGTAATAAGAGAAAGGTTTCCTTAGCCGGATGAATGCCAGTCCGCATTCATGTTTGATAGCATCACTCATGAGAGGATGCAAATTTAGGCGATAAACAGAACATTGGTGTATTAATTCTCCACCAGTTCGTCCACGGGAGCGGGCACATTAATGGTGAGAACACAGCCTTTTCCGGTGATAACCTCTTTATCGACTTTCCCGTTGAAGAGGCTTACCCGGTTCACAATGCTCTCAAAACCAGCGGTGGTTTTGTAATGGTGGATATCAAGTTCCCGGCTATCATCGGTGATGGTGAGGTGAATAAATTCAGCGTCTGCCTGTAAGGATATTGCGGCTTTACGGGCTTTTGTATGCCGGGTAATATGGTTTACCTGCTCCTGTGTGATCCGGAACAACATTAGTTTCAGGTTAGCAGGCAGGTTATGCTCGTAGAAATGCCGGTAATAAAAATCAACTGCAATACTATGTTCCCTTTTCACTGTATCTGCCAGGTCCTGGATGGATTCTATAAGGCCCATATCGCCTAATGCCGGTGGTACCAGTGATTGGGAAAGGCTGCGGATCTCATGAATGATGGTCACCAGGTTTTTATGTGAGAAACTGATCATGTCTTTCATTTCCCCGGTAGCTTTTTCCTTGGCCACTTCGAGGTAAAGCCGGGAAGTAGTAAGGTGCTG
>JAEUVL010000007.1 GCA_016786965.1 Chitinophagaceae bacterium | reverse complement strand
TATCAATGCCCACAATAGTTTCGCCTATCTGTAATCCAGTCATGGCTTTTACTACCGGTGTACCGGGAGTGGTTAAATTAAATATCTGCAGGTTGTTACTGTTGTCCACTGCATACGCAACCGGGTTGGTGGGTATGGCCATGCCGATAAGCGGGATGGAAATATTTCCGAGGCTGGTAGCTTTACCAGTGTTAAGATCTATTTGGTGCAATACGGAATTTCCACTGATATTGAAGCTGGCCAGTGCTACCATATTATCGGGTGAAATGTCAAACCCGCTTTCATTGCCTGATGATACACCAAGCGAACCAACTTCTACTAAAGCGCCATTGTTAGGCGGATCTTGTTTAAATAATTTTCCGGTATTGATATCTATATCAAATAAGGTAGTGGCAGAGGCACCTGCCACACTATTAGTATATGCTACAGCTACTACGGCTGGCGAACCGGGATTCAGCGGCATATCGGTGGCTGCTACTGCGCCTGTTTCGGGATGGAGCCGGAGGTTTTGCCCGGCTGATGTAACAAGGCGGATACGGTCAACGGTAGGATTGAAATCGAAACCTACTAAAGTACCGGAGATGGCGGGAGTAAAAGGAGCGGTACCAACGGCTGTGGCAGCACCAGTTTCATGATTGATAATATATAAACGGCTGCTGCTTCCTAATCCATATAACTGGCCGGTGGCCGGACGAAAATCAATAGCGATGATCTTTTCACCGGCTGGCAACCCGCTAATGGTGGGATTGGCAATAGTAGAGCCGGATGCATTCGCATTATATTTTGCAAGAGTATTATTGTTGCTGAGTCCATAGAATATTATATCAGGTTTTGCAACAGGGGTCTCCATGTTATTATCATCGTCTTTATCACAACTTGTCAGAAATGTAAGCATAGTAATGGCCACTATGGCGATGCCATTAGAGAAGTTAATCTTCATGATCGTATGGTTTTTGTTTGAACCAGATACGACATAAGTGGCGGGGCAGATTGCCGGGCCACATAGTTTTGTTGTTTAGCTATTCTTTTTTCTGTTATTCTTCCGGTTGGGCAGTGGGTTTGATCAGGATGTTTTTTTCTGCCAGGCTGTTGGCCATCAGTTGTCCATAGGTATGTGCCAGTGTTGTTTTAGAGGCAATATCGAACGTCCGGCTGCGGGCAGAGTAGACCATTTGCCGGGAAGTAAGATCGTAAAAGTTATTTTCCCAGATGTATTTGGTCTCTTCCCCGTAATAGCCGGGCGAATAGATGCGTTCTGACACCAGGTTGTAATACTGGTGAAAGCGGCCATATTTGTCAAAGTTGCGGTAATCAGTAATGCGGCCGGGGACATAGTATTTTTCTTTGTTCTTGTCCAGCAGTACCACAGTAAGGATGGCATCAAACCCGCTATTATTAATGGCGGCGATGGCACGGGCAGTATCTCCTTTTACA
>JAEUVL010001048.1 GCA_016786965.1 Chitinophagaceae bacterium | reverse complement strand
ACTTCATATCCCTTATTCTCCAGGAACATTTTCTGCGACTGAAGGCTTTCTATTTCATCATCTACCCAAATAATTTTAGCTACTGCCATTCTTTTCTTTTTTAAATAAGTTTCTATAAATACTTCCTTCGTCTTTGACCTTTTGTTTCTTTAATGGCCACATGTATTGTATCGTTATCTGTCCGTAGTTTTTTTGCAGCCGGTAAAAGGCTTTATTATTAATGGTCGGGATATTGAATCCTATCACTGTTCGAAAGCCCATCATCCCTATTCCAAACTCCGGACGAAGTTTAAAGTTACCCTTTTTAAAATCAGTATAGTAAACGGCTGAAAAACCTAAGTCGAACATATAATGCATATATACACCTGCCTTGGTGCCATATATATTGTTTTCGCCAAAATAAATTTCCTCAGATACGTAGGCTCCAACTGATACCGGACCATGCCTTCCATACTGGTGTACTGATCTTCCCACACCCACCTCCACATACCGTATCGTACTTACATCGTTTTTAAGGCTTGGTTGCCAATTGAAACCAGTTACCAGGTCTGTTCGCTTATACCGGGCATTCATGTCTTCCATAAAGCGGTTGAGTTCAACCGTATCTGCCTGCTGGCTACAGCAAACGGAATTAACCCCGGTAAATAAAACTAAAAATGCAATATTTGCAGAACTGTTTTTCACTGCGATTAAAAATAGAAACAGGCCCGGGATAAACCGGGTAAATAATGAATAACCTGTACTTTTTAACAGAACTGCAACAATGCCCACTGTCCGAAAGATCATTAACGACCCGGTGTATGGCTTTATTACCATCGACCAGCCGTTGATTTTACAACTCATCTCCCATCCCTGGTACCAGCGGTTGCGAAATATTCACCAGATGGCCTTTGCCCATTTGGTATATCCCGGTGCTGTTCATTCCCGGCTGCACCATTCACTCGGTGCCTATCATCTGATGTGTATTGCATTAAGCGAATTGAAAAGCAAAGGTATTCTCATAACGGAGGAGGAAGAACTGGGGGCCAAGTCCGCCATCCTGCTGCACGATATGGGACATGGGCCTTTTTCTCATGCCCTGGAAAATGAACTGATAAATGGCGTGCATCATGAAACGATCTCCATTCTGCTGATGCGCAAACTGAATGAGGAGCTGAACGGACAATTGCAAACAGCCATTGATATTTTTACTGATGTACATCCAAAAAAATTCCTGCACCAGTTAGTATCCGGGCAACTGGATGTGGACCGGCTGGACTACCTGAACAGGGATAGCTTTTTTACCGGTGTTGCAGAAGGAGTGATCGGGTATGACCGCATCTTGAAAATGCTGACCGTACACGAAGGACAATTGGTAGTGGAAGAAAAGGCAATCTATTCTATTGAAAAGTTTTTGGTATCCCGCCGCCTGATGTACTGGCAGGTGTACCTGCATAAAACGGTGCTCGGTGCAGAAATGATGCTCGTCAAGATCATCCGCCGGGCAAAAGAACTGATCGCAGCCGGGCAGCAGGTAAGGGCTGCTACGGAGGACCTCAATTTCTTCTTAGCAGAAAAAAAAGACAATACCTCATTCATCGAGCAGCACCTGGAAACCTTTTGCCGTCTTGATGATCATGATGTAATGGCCACCATCAAAAACTGGAGCCATCACCCGGATAAAATATTAGCTACGCTTTGCCGTTGTATAGTGGAGCGGAGGCTGCTGAAAGTAAAACTCCAGGCTGAACCTTTTGAGGTATCCATGGTTGAAGAGAAAACAAAAGCAGCCATTAATATTTTAGGCATTACTGAAAAGGAGGCGGATTATTTTGTGTTTACCGGCGAAGCCAGTAATACCACTTACAATCCCCGTGACGAACGCATCAATATATTATTTAAGGACGGCACCATAAAAGACATTTCCAGGGTAGACAATGCACTGATCAACTATCAGAGCGGACTTACCTTCGGCGAGATTAAAAAATATTACATTTGTTACATGAGATAGCTGCGGGTGATGAGCTATGAGCGGCAGGCCTGGAAGACCGGCTATTG
>JAEUVL010001038.1 GCA_016786965.1 Chitinophagaceae bacterium | reverse complement strand
TAAGTAGAGTTGCTGATTCGGTTTTTTGGCTGGCCCGCTATATGGAGCGTACCAATGGTATGCTGCGCATTCTGCGTACCAATTATATTTCCTCACAGGATGAAGTAAAGGATTTTAGCTGGCAAACATTGCTTCGCAATAACAGTGATGCTACTCCTGAAGAACTCGCAGTTATCGGCAATAATTCTATAAAAGTACTGGAGCATTTACTGCTGGATAAAAACAACAGTGCTTCCGTTTTCAACAATATCACCCGTGCCAGGGAAAATGCAAGGGCCGTACAGGATCACATCACCAAAGAAGTATGGCAATGCCTGAATGATTATTACCACCTGATCAGGGATAAACAAATTCATTTCCAGGTGAAGCAGGGCGACCCGGTTACGGCGCTGGATTCACTGGTACACCAGGGCATGCTGTATCACGGCATCGTGGATGTAACGATGGCAAGAGGCGAAGGTTTCAATTATTTGAACATCGGGAAGTTTTTGGAACGGGGCATTTTATCTACCGACATGCTGAACATTAAACTGACTGAACTGAACTACAATTTACAGCAGCCAGTGGAAGTACCCGCCTTGCGATACCTGTTGTATTCATTATCTGGTTATGAATTGTACCTAAAAACACACCGGGGAAACTTCCAGGCCGATCATGTGCTGCAACAGGTGATCTACAATGACAGTTTTCCGCATTCAGTATCTTATTGCCTGAAACAATTGTTCCGGTACTTTGAACGGCTGGAAACGGAAAGTCTGCCGGAGAGTTATAAACAACTCGAGTTTTTGATCGGCCGCTCCATGAACAGTGTAAAATACAGCAACATCAACCTGGCAGACAGTGAAGGCTTGCGGAAATTCTTACAACAAACCCGGCAGGAGCTTTTCGGGATAGCCGCTGCCTTTAATCAATATTATTTTGGCAATTCCTGAATTGCCGCAACTTTGCACCCATGCCTAAATACCGTATCAAACATATTACCCGCTACACGTACCCCTCCCCTGTTATTGACAGCGCCAACCAGGTAATGCTCTTTCCCCTGGATGATGAACGGCAGGAAGTAAAGAAACATGATCTCCTTATTACCCATCAGCCCTCTGTAGAATTGTTTACTGATTATTTTGGAAACAAAGTGGGTATTTTCTCTGTTATCAAACCACACAGGGAACTGACCATTGAATCTATCATTGAAGTGATCATCCATGAAGCAGAATTACCAGACCCTGATACAGCTTCAGAAACGCAGTGGGATAATCTGAATAAAATAAGAGAGCAATTCCCATACATGGATTTCATGTTGCTCGAAAATGGTGACTCTTATGATGAAATAGCGGCAGTAGTTAATTCGCTGATGAATGAGACCATCACTCCTTTTGCCATAGCCGGACAGATGTCTGCTTTTGTCTATGATAATTTTGAATATAAAAAAGGTATTACCAGTGTGGAAACCCAGGTAGATGAGATTTGGAAACTAAAAGCAGGTGTCTGCCAGGATTTTGCCCATATCCTGCTGGTTATGCTGCGCATTGTAGGTATTCCTGCCCGCTATGTAAGTGGTTATATCTGTCCTAAGAATCACGAACTCCGCGGCGAAGGAGCTACCCATGCCTGGGTGGAAGCCTATATCCCCTTTCATGGTTGGCTGGGTTTTGACCCAACCAATAATTGTATTGCCAGCGACCGGCATGTACGGCTGGCTGTCGGCAGAAGCTTTACCGATTGCACACCGGTGAAAGGAACCTATAAAGGCTCATCTGAGCATAAACTGGAAGTGTCTGTTACTATTGAAAATGGCTCTCCCAAAAATGACAACTTTGTGGAGCCACCTGTGTTCTCCTACCAGGTGCATAATCCGGGGGTAACAGATAACTCGTACCGGCGCTTTATGGAGATGCAGCAGCAGCAATAGTTGATTGTTACTATCTTCGGTTTTCAAAAAATAATTATGAGCTATTCAACCCTTCTTACCGAATTAGATAACGGGATTCTGACCATTGTGATCAATCGGCCGGATAAATTAAACGCATTAAGCAAAGACGTTTTTACTGATCTGAATAGTGTTCTGGACGAGATCAATAGTACTCCTGCCATCAAATCCGTTATCATTACAGGTGCCGGACCCAAAGCCTTCGTAGCCGGTGCCGATATCACAGAATTCGGCGGGTTGAATAAAACAGAAGCTATGGCCCTGGCGAAAAGAGGACAAGACACTTTTACCCGCATCGAAAACTCTTCCAAACCAATTGTGGCAGCTGTTAATGGTTTTGCTTTGGGTGGCGGATGTGAGTTAGCGATGAGTTGTCATTTCAGGGTAGCAGCAGAAAATGCAAAGTTTGGCCAGCCAGAAGTAAATCTGGGTTTGATACCGGGCTATGGTGGCACACAACGGCTGGTGCAATTGAT
>JAEUVL010001030.1 GCA_016786965.1 Chitinophagaceae bacterium | reverse complement strand
TGCCATTAAAACTCATCACCTTCAATGCAGTGAAAATAAACAGCAGTATGGCCAATCTTAGCTGGGAACTTGCCGGTGTGGCATTGCCCGGTGCCAGCTTTGAAGTGGAAAAATCAGCAGACGGAAGAAGCTTTACCAGCTTTAGCGCATTGCCGGCCAGCACCACCAACCGTTTCTATTTCCTGAATGATACAAGGCTGGGCAAAGGCGTGACCTATTACCGCCTGAAAATGATCGATGCAGATGGTAAAATAACTTATGGCAAAGTGGTGGCGGTGATCAATGATAAAACAGGTATTTATATTACTAATATAGCGCCTAACCCGCTTACTGATAGATCAACACTCACACTCAGTGCCGCAAAAGCGGGTACGGTAACGTTTGAAGTGTATTCACTTTCCGGTGTGGTGGTAAAAAGATGGAATGCGGCTGTGGCAGAAGGAACCAATATCATCACTATGCAGGCCGGTGAATTACCTGCCGGTATCTATCAACTGGTGGCAACAGGGCAGGAGGCCAGGGCTGTTACCAGGTTTGTGAAGCAATAAGTTTTCGTTGCGTCAGCAACGATGCACTATATACAAAAGAGGGCGCCTGATTTTAAAAGGTGTCCTCTTTTGTATTTACAGAACTCTCCTGATAATAGTTGAAAACAAACTGATCTTCTACAAAGCACCCGCCGGGTAGCTGTATGTTTTTATTGCATTGTTAATACCGGCAGGCATGATATGGCATTTAAAATCTTTTGCACCGGCCCACTTCACCGGTATTGTAAATAACTGGGAAGCGCCGGGCATTAATTTTTTTGACTCGTACCGGGTGCTGTTCTTACTACCGGAGCGGGTAAAGAACACTACAAAGGACATAGCCGTGCTTCCGGCATTATGCAGCCTGAAAATATATTGCCCGTTCTTTTGCTCCACCAATTGCATGGTATAATACACCGGGTACAATGATGTGATGCTACGGCAGCGGTAGTTGCTGTACGGTTTCCAGGTTGTATCGGTCTGTGTTCTTTTATAGAAATAAGATTCCCACACCGTTTCTCCTTTCCGGGTAATCTCAGCCGCATAGTTCACACCGCCTGCACATACCAATACATTACCCGTAGCTGTTTCACTGGCATAGCCTTCCTTACCGGCAATACCTTCAGGATACCTGCCGGTCTGTATGGTATGCTCCCACCGCCGGGTAAATTTTTTTGTCAGCGTATCATATTTAAATGTCATTGTGGAAGGATGAATATTCCCATCTTCTTTTCCTTCTCCTTCCCGGATATTGTTATTGTAAATAAGTATCTCATTGGC
>JAEUVL010000952.1 GCA_016786965.1 Chitinophagaceae bacterium | reverse complement strand
CCAATACCCACAAAGCCAGTACCTTTTACCCGCATCAGTTCAGTGAATACTGCTGCATTGTTCTGATAACCCATAGTTATATCTGCGCCGGAGTAGTCTGTATGTATCCTGAATTCATTATTATACACGCCTATGCCCACTTCACCGCCAGCGGCTGGGAAGAGTAGTATTTTTTCGCCCAATGTGGCAGCGAAAGACAGCGGCCTTGCGGGTGCTAGGTTCCCGATGCCAATATTGCCATTGCGGAGGATGGTGAGTGCATTGGAGCGGCTGAGATTTCCACTTCCATTTCCCACCTGGAAAATGCGGTCACCTGCTGCTTCTGTTGAAGAGGGCGCATCGGTTATATCATTATATGTGCCGAACGTGGCGGCATGTTTTGCTTTGGCAAACACACTGTTGCCTGCGGCGAAAGAGATATCGCCGTTGGCAAAAGCAAAATTGCCGAAGGCGGTGGAGGTGATGCCGCTTGCCTGTGTATTGCTGCCGGCAGCAAAAGATACATTTCCTGTTTTGTCTTTATCCCAACTGTCGTTGATTATATTGCCAGCCCTGAAAGCGGCTTTGTCAGCATACCACATCATACGATTGCCAGCGCCGGTAGCCGGTGGGTTAGCAGGTGTTACCGGAAGCACAGCAGGTGCTGTGAACAGGGCACTTCCATTTGTCAGGATTGTAACTGCATTGCTTCTGGCATTATCTGCTGTGCCATTGCCAATCTCAAAAAGACGGTTGGTAGCTGTGGTATCGTTGAAGTGACCAGTAACAAACGAATAGTCAGACATGGCTTTTGTATAATAACCAATACTGATGGAGTTGGCAGCATTTGACTTTGCATACTCACCAATGCTGAAAGAAGATGATCCGTTTGCTTCCGTGTTGTTTCCGATGCTGGTAGAGTATAGTCCGTTTGCTTTGGCTCCAAAGCCGATAGCAGTGGAGGCATACCCGTTTACTGTAGCGCCATAGCCAAGTGCAGTTGTCCTTTCTTCATTGGCAATCGCAAATTCACCTAGTGCAACTGATGATCTGCCTGCCGCTGTACTGGATGCTCCAATAGCCACTGAGTTTTCGCCACTGGCGATGGTGCTTTGCCCTGCGGCAAATGAATAGTAACCCGTGTTGTTCTTATCCCATTGATTGCCGCTTACATACCCGGAACGGAAAGCTGCTTTGTCCGGGTACCACATCATTCTCACGCCAGCTCCGTTGATGGGCGGATCAGCCGGTGTTACCAGTACCATTGATTGTCCAGTAAATATGACACTGCTGTCTACATGCAACGGTGCTCTCGGTGTTACGGTACCGATACCCGTGTTGCCGTTTCGCAATACTGTCATTGCATTACTTCGGGTTAATACAGAACCATTGCCAAGCTGGAAGATGCGGTCATCAATAGCACCCGCTGTCAGGTTAGTAGTGTCATTATAGGATCCCAGCACTGTTTCTCCGGTCATTTTAGACAGCAGGTTATTTCCGATGGCCACACCAAATGCCTGGCGGGTAATATTATTGTATCCCATTGCAATACCTGCCACGTTCATGGCGGTATTCTCAGCACCTGCGGTAAATCCATACCAGTTCATTGATTTGTTATTCACGCCCAGCGCTGCAGACCAATCTCCCTTTGCCATTGCGTCAAGTCCTGTGGCAAACGAATAATTACCGATACTATCTTTATCCCAGGTGCTGCTGCTTACCGCACCGGCACGAAAGGCGGCTTTACCGGCGTACCACATCATTCTGCTGCCCTGACCGCTTATGGGTGGGTTTCCGGGTGCTGAAGGGAGGAACCAGGGCTGGCCGGTAAACAATACATTACTATCGGCCACATGCAAACGGGCTACAGGTGCAGACGTGCCGATACCAACATTCTGAGCATTTGCCACTGTTATTGTAACCGTTAACACAAAAGTGAAATAGCTTTTTCTCATGCCCGGATTATTAAGGCATGAAAGTATTATAACAGGCTAATGAGGAAAATAGTAAAACAGGGTGCAGGGGATAGGCATTTTGTGGGATGCGGGTTAGTAGGGAATAATTAAAAAGAATTGGGAGAATAATCAGAAACCTGGTATTACACCCTCTTTCCATACACTTTGTTGATAGCTTCGGTCTTATTTTGCACATGCAGCTTCTCGTATATTTTGCCGATGTGCTGGCGAACGGTATGAAAACTGATGCCCAGGTGATCTGCTATTTCTTTGTACAACATTCCCTTGGCAAGATGTTCCAGCACTTCTTTCTCCCTGATGGTTAGTACAGCCGCTTCATTGTTAACACCCTGTTGTTGTTCCTGGAATATGGTTACTAATTTTCTGGCTATGGCTGCACTCATGGGAGAGCCACCGTTATATAATTCCTTTACAGCTTCTATGATCTGCAGGGGAGGAGTTTTTTTCAATAAATAGCCACTGGCACCAGCTTTCAAGGCTTCAAATACCTGGTCGTTATTTTCATATACGGTAAACATCATGAACTGCATGGGAATGCCGGTCTTTTTTACCTGCCGAATGCATTCTAT
>JAEUVL010000926.1 GCA_016786965.1 Chitinophagaceae bacterium | reverse complement strand
TCAATACGATCAACTATAGAACTATATACCATGTTGCGGATATCTGCGGTAATTGAGGCTGGAATAAAAAAAGGATGCTGTCGCCAGTCATCCCTTTTACTATTTTTCAATGTCAATAATTAGTGCGGTACTTCCTTCTATCATCCTTCGCAGATCAGTATGTTTAAAAACTGCAACCTTGCTTGCCTGAATAAGCAGTGCAGGTATTATTGGCAGCAGTATAGGTATTATCTGTATAGGGAACAATAGTACAGGAGGCATTGGGCAAAGTGTTTGGAGCATAGGCGTTGCTGCTATAATAAACCTGGCCCTGGGCAGCACCGGCATAGCCGCAGGTTGCATTTTTTTGAGCGTTTAACCAGGTGGTGATGCTTACCGGCCCGCTGAACATGGCCGGGTCTATTGCATAAGGCACTACTGAAGCCCCGGACTGCACCCATACATAGGATGTAACATGGTACCACCATTTTGCACAGCAGTTGTTGCCCCAGAGTGTTGCCTTTACTGATAATGTACCAGCTCCATTGCAGGCATAGTTAAATACTTTGTAAGAAGTATATCCATAATAGCTTTCAATAAGCTGGCGCATTTTATGTGCCCGGGCATAACAACCGTCTGTTACAAACTGAAAGGGAATACAGGGCCCATAGATCCATACCGCAGGTAATTTGCAGCATTGGCTTTTTATGGTGTTGAAAATATTATTAAGCACTGTGGTGTTGGGTACTATTGCCGTAAGCGAAGAAGTTTGCGTGCCGCCGAAGGAAGGCGCATTGGGATCATCGGGAGCAGGTACTGCCTCAGCAGGTATTCGCTTGGATATTTCTTCTTTAAACCGTTCAATTTGCTCGGTGGTGGCGGGTGTTATTACATCAATCAGGTTTTCTGTGTTGGCCAGCAGGCTTACATTTACCGGCAGGTGTTTTTCTTTTGCATTCAGCAGCACTTCATAATTTTTTTTCGCATTGGCGCTGCTTCGACTGAATTCAAACACAAGCGGTGTTTCGTAAAACCAGGCTTCAGTATTTTTGCCGTCGGTGGTATAATACACATTAGCTACTGACAAGAG
>JAEUVL010000903.1 GCA_016786965.1 Chitinophagaceae bacterium | reverse complement strand
ACTTCATGACCGAGGTAGTCTTCCGCAGTCTTTTTCATTTTTTGCAGCACCATAGCACTTATTTCCTGCGGGGTGTAAAGTCTGCCATCTATGTCAATACGAACGGTATTATTGTCACCTTTCGCCACTTTATAGCTCCAGTGGCTGATCTCTTCGGTCACTTCATCAAACTGGCGGCCCATAAAACGCTTTACCGAAGCGATGGTATTATGTGGATTGGTGATGGCCTGGCGCTTGGCCGGGTCACCTACTTTACGTTCGCCATTTTTCAAAAAAGCCACTACAGACGGGGTTGTACGGCGTCCCTCGTCGTTGGCTATCACTACCGGCTCGTTGCCTTCCATTACAGACACGCAGCTATTGGTAGTACCTAAGTCGATTCCTATGATCTTTGCCATGATATATGGGTTTTAGTGTTCGCTATTGTTTGTCAATCATTATGCCGTGAGGGGGAAATGTGAAAAATTGTCAGGTTTTTGGAGAGCAGCGGTCAGGGGACGGCAGACTGCGGAACGGCTGCTCTGGCAGAAATGGTTGATCCGCCCCGGTCTGTACCTTCTTACTTTTTAGCCCGGCTGCAGTGCTTTGTGGCATCGTCCCTTGCGGCGCTCCGTTCATCGTTCCGTTTTCATGGCATCCACTAATGCTATTTTGGTACACTGCCTGCATTGTTTATCCGTCCGTACTGGCCGGGTACTTTATGCTTTATTCCAGCTTTTGCCGCCGTTCCCATATAGATAACCCGATGATAAGCCGATAATAAGCCGATGATAAGCCGGTGATAAGCCGGTATATAAGAAGCGGTTTATCTATGGGTCATCTGCGGTTCATGTTCCTGTTATTTGCCTTCCAGGTATCTTTTTACGCTACAGGCACCAGCAGCCAACCAGCCCCTTGCATGCCTGGAATGAAGGGCCCTGCACCTTTGTCCCCGTTAAGTGTCCTTACCCATTCCGCAAGATTCAAGAGCTTAGTTTTTCATACTCTCCTTATTTTTAGCTTATAAACCCCGCCGCTATGCCCAAAACGATGGCCGATAAGCTGAGGATCAACGCCCATTTTGTATTACTGACCATTAACGCCCCCGCCAATTTTAAGAAAGGACTGGGCGTTTTGCCGACTGGGGTAAAGATCACTGACAC
>JAEUVL010000853.1 GCA_016786965.1 Chitinophagaceae bacterium | reverse complement strand
TTGTGTGATGTGTTCTTCACAATCATGATACAGCCCTTCTTTATAGATCTCTTTTTGCAGTGTATGTGCGTTTAGTTCCGGGTAGCGGGTCACATAAGGTTTTAATATTCCTCCTGTGTCCTGTGCGGAATATTCTGCCTGTGTTCTTCCATCCGGAACCAGGTAAGCGGCAAGATAGATAAGCTTTTCGATCTTATGCGGACGATGCTCTGCGGCTTGTGAGATCATGATCCCGTTCTTACTATGCCCAACGAGGATGACAGTACCTTCTATGCTGTCAATGAGGGCACATATCTTTTCAACGGTGCTTTTCATCTTTACTTCTGCGATGGGAGTTTTATCTCTTCCCATGCCCGGTAGGTCGATCGCGATAGCAGTATGACCCTGCTTTTCGAGCAAGGGAACCACCAGGTGCCAGTTCCAGGCGCTATGCCAGGAACCATGAATGAGAATAAATGTTTTCATTGTTTAAATTTTTATTGCTGTAAAAGTGAAATGAATTGGATAAGAGGCCAACCCGTTTCTTGCGGAGTTATTTGCCTTGGGTAAGTGGGAATACAATTTTACTACAGAGATGGAGAGGGATTGCTGCGCAATGTGATGTTTCTCGCAAAGACGGAAGGGCGCAAAGGGATTGCTGCGCAATTGAATACAATTTGACCGCAGAGATGGGGAGGTGCAGAGGAAGAAAAATACAGGGTTGCCACAAAGGCACTAAGGAGCAAAGGGGTGTTTCTCGCTGAGGCATAGGGGCGCAAAGGGATTGCTGCGCAATTGAATACAATTTTACTAAAGAGATGGAGAGGGATTGCTACGCAATGTGATGTTTCTCGCAAAGGCGCAAGGGCGCAAAGGAATTGCTGCGCAATTGAATACAATTTCACAGTATTTCGTGAGTTCCTGTTTGTTATTGCAGAGAACGGGCAGGCGGGAGATATTTACAGAAAGAAGTTTTTATATTGATCATTCATCTCTTCTCGTGGTCAGTTTTAATGCCGATCTTATTCGCCAAATTGCTGTGCGGCTTCCCAGCCGAGAATGGCAGCCTTTCGGTTGCTGCCCCAATGATATTCTCCTGTAATACCTGTGGCCCTGATGACGCGGTGACAGGGAATAAGATACGCTACAGGGTTGCTGCCGATGGCTGTACCAACTGCTCTTGCGGCATTGGGTTGCTGAATGGATGATGCCACGGCACTGTAAGTACCTGCACCGGCAAATGGGATCTTTAGTAATGATTGCCAAACCTTCAACTGGAAGGTGGTGCCTTTCAGATGGAGTTTTACCTGTGGTAAATTATTCCAGTCGTTCGTGAAAATAGTGAGTGCATCCTGCTGCAGGAAATCTGTTCGTTGAATAAAGGCAGCACGGGGAAACTGTGCCCGGAGTGGTGCAATAGTATGGTCTTTCTTTTCTGCAAAGGACAAATGACAGATACCTTTGGTGGTGGAAGCGATGAGGATATCGCCGAAGGGTGATTGGGCATGACTATAATGAATGGTAAGGTTTTCGCCACCGTTCTTATACTCCCCCGGCGTCATGCCTTCTATACTGATAAAAAGATCGTGCAGGCGGCTGGTACCGGAAAGCCCCGTTTCGAAACTCACATCGGCCAGTGAAAAATCTTTGCTCAGCAATTGCTTGGCGTGTTCTATACTGATGTATTGTAAAAACTTCTTTGGACTGATGCCGGCCCATTCTTTGAACATCCGCTGAAAATGAAAAGGACTGAGATGTACCTGTTTGGCCACTTCATTAAGATCAGGTTGTTCTTTGAAATGCGCCCGGATG
>JAEUVL010000841.1 GCA_016786965.1 Chitinophagaceae bacterium | reverse complement strand
ACCTGGTTTGAACCTGATACATCCAAACCAACCGTATTCTTCTTATTGGCCGCTTTGGGGAAGCCAACACCAGGAGGCTGGGTATCCGGGTCATTGATACCATACTCATAGTTATCAAAGCCTTTGTCTTTTAAACAGCCGCTAAAAACAACTATCATCATTGCAAAAAGTACTGCAACATTTATGATTCTTTTCATATTGTTTTTTTAATGTATTACAGAAATTATTGTAAATCCCAGAATATACGGCTATACCTGTCAATCACACCTTCCGCAGCTACATTCGCTGCGTTGTAGTTATATTCTGTTTGAGGGTATAAATATCTTACCGGTATCTTGGTAGATGTATTCTGAGGCGCTACTGAAATAGGAGGACCAGGATCAAAACCTACACCAACTCCATATACAAACCTGTCATTCACTGAAGAACTTGGCACTACTTCATTATAACCAAGCCTGCGATAATCTGTCCACACTTCCAATGTGTTTACACCATTCAGCGCAAACCATTTTTGTGAAATGATAGTAAATAATCCTCCAACAGGCGGAGTTAAGTTCGGGATATTGGCAGGAGTGTTGGATACAGCTGTCGGATCCACATCGGAGTAACCCGCATTACCTGATATATAACCAGAAGGATCACCAGCACCAATATAACGGAAGCTTTCAGCTATACCCTGGTTGGTTAATGCTGCCATTGACAAACCGGAGGTAATGATATTTCTCCATCTTGCTTCTGCTTGTAAAAAATAACTCTCCGCAGCGGATAATATACATTGTGGTGAGGAACTCGTTTTTCCGACACCGGGTCCTATACCTGCGAGAACCGGTGATGCGTTTGCCGTTATAGGAGGTAATCCATAAGCCACTCCCACATATCCGCCTGAACCAGCTACATAGAAACGGCTTCTGCGGGGATCAGCATTGTAAGCATAATAATCAATACCCCATGCATTGGCCCGAAAGAAAACATTGGCTGCGGTTTGTGCTCCTGCTGTTGTGGCAATAAATGTATTGAAGAAAGGATTGGGTTTATCAGCTGTATATCCCGGTTGTATTTGTGCATCTTCTCCTGCTCCCAGATAGCCGGATCCTTCTGTATTAATAACAGCAATCTCTGTTGCTTTATTAATACCTGCCACTGCATAGGTATGGATAAGCATTCTTAGTTTCAGCGTATTACCGAATCTTGCCCATTTGGCTTTCTGAGGTGTGATCAATGCATCGATGGCAGCCTGGCTTGTCGGCGAAGAAGTGGGGTTGCCAAACATAATATCATTCTTCCAGATATCTTTATTGGCATTGGTCAGGGAAACAGCAGCAGCTTTTATCAATGCCATGCCTGTATCGATTTGCCGGAATAAGTCTTTATAGATATCCAGCCCCTTATCATAAGCCGGTGTTGGATTACCACCACCTTTCAAAGCTTGACTGTAAGGAACATTACCGTACACATCCACCAGTATCTGGAAATTGTGTGCCTTCATAATACGGGCAATGCCTTCATAAAAACCAGCGCCGGCTTTAGCTGCTTTTGACTGTACGATCTGGTAATCGTAATTATTATCATAACAT
>JAEUVL010000824.1 GCA_016786965.1 Chitinophagaceae bacterium | reverse complement strand
TCTTCATTCATCGTTTGCCGGTAGCCGGGTGGTATTTCAAACAACATAGAATCGAGTTTGGCGGTGCTCAGTTCAAGGGTTTCCATCGTGGTGGTAAATGAGCCCTGCTGTCCGCCCATCAGCATCGTGGTGGTTTCTGTTATGGGAAAGCCCAGTTTACCTTTGCCTGTTTGTTTTGTTACAAAGCGGTCCATACAATCGGGTTTGCCCCCGTTCAAGCCTCCGCCATATGCATTGACCGGGCAGTTGAAATCAGGGAAGTCAATATACCAGCCATCGGTTTTTATCAGCATACTGTCTTTCATCATACAGGCATCGGCACTGGGAACCATTCGGCGGGTGGTCCATAAATGCCGGGCAGTGAAACCAAATATCTTTTTCCGTTCACCGCTGTCGGTAATAGCATAGTAATTATAAATAGTGCCACCCTTCCGGGTTTGTTTGGATGATTGCACGGCCGTCTTCGCTGCTTTCAGATTTGCTTCATTTACTTCCTCTTCCTGGCGGAAGGGGGCAATGAAGTAGAGCTTTTTCTTATCGTTCAATTTTACTGTACGCTGCAGGTCGCATTGCAGTATTTCCACCGGTGGTGCAGGCATGCCCATTGTGCCATTACTTTCGGTACGCTTCCGCATTCCTTTTACATAAATAGTGGATTCGGTTTTCATGCCCATCATGCCGGTGCTTTGCTTCAGCTTGTATTGCTGGGCGGTAACAGGCAGAATATACAGGGCTAACATGATCAGGAGAAAAGAAATCTTTTGCATATGAATAAGTTTAATAATTAATTGAACTGGTCTATAATCAATGTCAAAACTATCCGGCTCCGGGCCGCTTACCAATGGTGGATGGAACGAGCCGGTAAAAACCATGAACCAACTGTTATATTTCGTCATTACGCCGGTGGATAATAGCTACAGCAGCCTGTTGAAAAAATGCAGTGGCCGGCATAACCGGAGCCGAATGACGGCTGGCGTTTTCTATTATTACATTCCTGATCCGGGGCCATTCTTTCCGCTGCGCCACAAACTGCACCTCGCTATCATTGGTGATAAGGAGGGTGTCGGTCAATCCCAGGGTTGCCGCTTTAATAATGTAATGGACGGACATGGCAGTATCTCCTGCATTTGCCTTGATCCTTGCTGCATTTAAAAACACAGCCGGTGTTTCCAGGTGCAATTGATTCCGGGTATAAAACGAATTACTGTCTGCCGATGACCGTTGCGCCAACACTTGTACTGCACTGCAGAGCAGTACAACAAGCAGGTATGTTAGTTTTATTTTCCTTTTCATTTTATTGGTATTAGTAATAAACTGATATGATGTCTGCTGAAATAATTTTATCGGTCTATCAGATTGCTAAAGAAATAAATATCAATCGGGTGGGGGCCGTCGGGATCATGTTCCATGGTTAGATGAAACCAGGCATATTCCAGTGCTGCATGCTCCGGAAAAATCTCCTTTCCATTTAACCGTTCTTTAATAATCTGGGTTGTTCTATTATTTACCTGTGGGGTGAAAATATATTTCAGCGGATTTGCTTTTGCCAGCAACTCCTTTATCTCCCGGTTCATTTTTTCCAGGTCTGCCTGCATCTCCAGGGATAGTTTATTAAACTGGTTGGTGTTGGCATTTTGCATAGACTGGAGGTACTTTGTCTCCAGGTCTTTTTTCATTTGCTCAATCTTGCCTTTGCTTAGTGCCGCGGCTTCTTCTTTCATTCTTTCTATATCAAGAAAGGAAGACATGAGGACACCTGACACCGTTTCCACTTCCATCAGGCCGGCTGGTGGCGGAAACATCCATTTCTCCCGGAATCCTTCGGGGTGAAAAGTATTGGCCCAAATTGTATCCGCCACTTCTTCGCCTTCCTTATAACAGAAGTCCATTTTAAAAACTGGCGGCTGCGATTGCCAGTCTTTGGTGCCCACATATTCACCCGGAGGGGCTTCTGCCGCCAGCAATTTATATTTAGCGGTTCTGTCACCGGTAGTGCGGGCTAATATCCAATTGAGCCGACAGGTTACTTTATCAGGGATTGCATAAAACCAGTTATCGCCCCTTACATGGCCCATCACATAGCCTCCGTTGCCACTCACTTTTGCGGTGATATTGCTGTTGAGTTTAAACTGGATAAACTTCATGACTTTGGACAGCAGGTCGTTTTCTTTATTACTAAATCCAAGTAATTGCTTGGTTCGTTCGTGTCCCAAAATTGAACGGATGTTTAACGCAATGGGATAATCTTTTTCGTTAAGCGCTTTCAGAAAAAAATCATCCATGGTTTTAATGACACCAGGCCAGTAATCCCTATTGCCCAACGCTGATTCTTCTCGAACCCCCATTAGCTGCAACTCCCTGTCTGTTCTTAATACAAATTCAAACACGGCCGCCAACCTATAAGGGTCATTGATATATTTGTCAAGCAACAGCACCGCTCTTTTAACTCCCCGTTCCATCATCAGCTCATGAAAAGCCCATGCTTCATCATGTTGTTTTTTTATTGCTGCATTTTCAGGCTTATCGAGTTGATCAACATACTTCCGTTGAATATACTGGCACATCTTTAATGCTTCTGTATGCAGTTCAACATCTGCTGCCATTATTGCTGAAAGAAATTGTTCTTTCTCCTGCTGATACCGCTGACCGGCCATACTATCACAGGGGAAGCAATATGAGAAGTTGTACACGGGAGGCACCGGCAACAGGCTTCCCAGGTCATCATCTTTGTGCATGGCAAGATGTGCCCGCATCTTTTTCAGTGATTCTTCAAAGGGGTCTTCTTCTTCCATACCCAGCATATCATGCAGCCCCCCTTTACCATTGAGTATTTTTGGGGTCATCCTAAAATCGTCTTCAGGCAACCTATAAGTGTTGTTCAA
>JAEUVL010000822.1 GCA_016786965.1 Chitinophagaceae bacterium | reverse complement strand
ATCAATATGTTTCCAGGTGGCTTTGCTCCACTGTTCTTTAGTAAGTCGGCCAAATACCGGGTGCTTTTCATTGATCATATTCGTTTCCGTAAATCGGTTGATCATATCCAGCAACGCTTTTTTTTCTTTATCAAAATCTTTTGATTGTCCCACCATCACAAATGTTTTATCCGTAGGTAAACCTTGTTTCCAGGGCTTTTCATCATAAAGACTTTTTTTAAATAGCGGAAGGATCAATTTCATGAGCCAGTTGGCTTTTACTGTGTGGGTGCCAAAGGCAACCCCAATAGGGACTTGCAGATGGGCGAGCATTTGCGCTACATCCATTTTGCCCCATTGCCGTTCCGACTGGGGTGTAAGCTTATTGACCCTGTCGATAATTTCCTGTTTTACTACGGGATCGAATAAATTCTTTATTTCCATGATTTTCGAATTGAATTGCAAGGTCGCTTTTATTCTTAAAATAAAAAAGCCCGGAACAGAAATGCTCCGGGCCCAGTTTATAAAGGAGAATCATTTTCTTGGTGATTCTAAGGCAGCCTGTGCAGCAGCTAACCTGGCAATAGGCACCCTGAAGGGTGAACAGCTTACGTAGTTCATTCCAATGCGGTGACAGAATTTTACACTTTCTGGGTCGCCGCCATGTTCACCACATATGCCAACTTTTAGTTTCGGTTTAGTTTGGCGTCCTCTTTCCACTCCTATTTTTATTAATTCACCAACACCAGCCTGGTCAATGGTCTGGAACGGATCTGAGGGCAGTAGTTTAAGGTCAAGATATTTGGGAAGAAAACCACCAATATCATCACGGCTGAAACCAAAACTCATTTGAGTGAGGTCATTGGTACCGAAACTGAAGAAATCTGCTTCTTCTGCCATGCTGTTTGCTTTTAATGCAGCCCGCGGGATTTCTATCATTGTTCCATACAGATATGGAATCGTTTTCATCTTCATTTTTTCACAGGTTTCTTTATACACGGCATTTACAATAGCTCTCTGGTGTCTTAATTCATGTTTGCCGCAGGTAACTGGTATCATTATTTCTGGCATGGCCTTTTTTCCGCTCTTGATCAATTCGGCAGTAGCTTCGAAAATCGCCCGTATCTGCATCTCTGTTATTTCAGGATAGCTGATACCCAGCCGTACGCCTCTGTGACCAAGCATTGGGTT
>JAEUVL010000793.1 GCA_016786965.1 Chitinophagaceae bacterium | reverse complement strand
AAAAGTCCGGAAGAGCTTCTATTAAAGAAACATCTTCCAGACCTTTTGATTTCGCCACAATGTCAGGCCACTAGGCAGTACCGAATATGCCGGCCCCACGATTAATACGATTGATCCGTTTGTAATACTGCAATTATCGCCCCTTGCAGCCTTCCCTGCTCCTAACTGATAAAACGACTTATCTCATCTTTGATCTTCTTATCAATATCCGCATCACTTATCTTTTCAGATAAATATTCTTTGCCGAGATTGATCAGGTATTCATGCAGGAATTTATCGTCGATCTTGTTTTTCAATGTTACCCTGTCATGTGTACTGATATAGTCTGCCCATATTGTACGCACCTTACCCCAGTAGGTCCCGTTCTTTTCCCAATACTCTTTTGCCGCCGCACATTCTTTGTCTGCAATTCTTTTGTAACTGTTATGCCCTTTCTCTTCCACCAGCAATTTGTCTGTTCCGTTAGTGCGGATGATCTTTTGATTGTCCTGTTCATGCAGGTAGCCGCTGTCAGTAATGTTCAGCCGGTTGGTCCTTCTTAAAATATTATAATCACTACGAACAGAGTACTCTCTTCTTGGCAGCGGCGCATCAGTGGTGCTTTGCCAAATCATCTTTCCATCCAAATTCACAAACTGGCTAAAGCCCTGGTAGCGGGGTTCATCTGCCACTTCCCAAACGGTTTGTGTCCATTTACCTTTCACCGTTTCGGCTGTTAGCGTTTCTTTTATCCATGTCCTGTCACCTTTATACTTCCATATCACCGGGTTTTCATAGGTCCATTCTTCCCTCCAATGCTTTACTACCGTGGATGGTCCCACTACCAACAGGTGTTGTATAACGATCTTTTTGTCACTTACTTCTATTGGAAGAGCCAGCTCTGCCGTACCACCTGTTTCTTCCCGTTCGTGATACTTGTAATCGGGATTTGGAGAAAACGTTTCTGCATATTTAAAGTCCACTTCAAAGCAGCCGCAGAGTTTATCAACTATCTTTCTTTCCTCAGCCACTTGTGCTGTTGCGGATATCGCCACTACCATTGTTGCTATTCCAATTAATCTTTTCATTAGTTTTTATTTGCAGCAAAGAAACAGCCATGACGGTAAGAGGACTTACGGAAAGAGGAATGCGGTTTACGCAAAACGAAACATTCACACTACAGCACTGATCCTTAGATAAAACAGAAAGCCCGGAGAACTGCATCCATATCTGGAGTGTTTCCCGGACTTTCAAAATCTTCACTAACAGATTTATATTTTCATCAACCCTTCTTTAGCCAAATAGCTTCAAAGGCAGGATAGCCTCTTTCACCATTACTTGTAAGAGCTGTAAAGCGTAGTTTGTAATAATTATTATCTCCATCCTTGATGATATAATAGCGGTCTGTTCTTACCGCTGGTGCAGAACTGGGACCACCACCACTGCGCCAGTCGGCTGCAATGGCATTCTGTGTACTTAAGAAATTCTGTGCAGGAATATCTGTTTCGCTAAAATCAGCAAAAGCCTTTGATGCGGTCAGCACTTTCGCTACCTGTACGTTCCGGTTTATTAAAACCACATCCTGAAACAGGTAAGGCACTTCGCCACTGCCAAAATTGGTAATGTTAGAAAAGTATGTCCATGCAAAATCCCATTTCTTCTTCTGGGGTTCCACATTCACGGCTCCCGTTTCAAAAGAAATGTACTTAAAGAAATACGCATCATCTTTTGCAATCTCTATAGAAGAAAAAACAGTAGCTGATATATCTGCATGCTGTAAAGTATAACCACCAGATGCATTACGGAGAACCCGGATCTTCTTCCAGCCCCTCGCCGGTGACGGGCTTCCGGGGCCAAAACCACGGTTCACGATATATACTTTATTATCAGTGGCCACAGCATTTACAGCAGCAATAGCGGTTCTTGTCAGATTCCCTGTGGGGTAATCAATATAAGGCAATGAAATGGTCGTCGGTGCGAACTGGCTGAAAGCTACTTCAGCACCAAATCCTGCTGTATCAGCTGCAGTAACTGTTGCCAGATCATTCTTATTGATCTGTTTGGCCATCATAGCAGAAGAAGAGTTTAATATCACCCGGTAATCATCAGCGCCGGTATAAAAACCCAGGTCCCAGGCACTACGATTTACTGCTGCTTCCCTGTTTGCACTCAGATCAATGAATACTTTGTTAGGGTACAAAACCCCTCCACCATTAATAGTGAAGCTTGAGGAAGTAGCGATCAGTTCTGCAAAATCAAGTGTGAGCCGTTGGCGCACCCCAATGAAAACGGGAGAACCTGAACGATAAATATCAAACAGAAGTTTTTCATCACCATCAAACAAGGCTCCATTTACCTTGGTAAGTGTAAAGCTGGTTTCTTTGCTACCAGAAGGAATGGTCAGTTCCATTTTCCCGGCTACTGTAGCTGGCACGGTGGTGTAATCAGTTGCATACTGTACGCCTTGTTCAGTTAAACTCAGGGTAATAGGCACATCAGCATTGGCAGGCCTCGTGAGAGATAGCTTTATGGTAATACTTGTTTCAGCAGCTGTAATACCCTGGGCTGTGGTTTCAAAATTCACCAGGTTGTCAGCTTCCATCGCATCTTTCTTGCGGCAGCCGCTCAATAAGAGCATACCAACCATTAAAGCAAATCCGGTTCTTTTTAAATTGATTGTAAACATTATCTTCAATTTTTATAATTAATATTTTAAAGGCGAATAAACTCTTTTTACTCCCTATTTCACAGTTCACTTCTTCTCCCAATTAAATGCCAGCCCGGCAAAATAAGAACGGCCGCATCCGATATTCCTCACCCCATTGGAAGTATGAACTCCGCTTACCACTACGGTACTGCTTACTCGGTCCACATCAAAGAGATTACGAACACCGGTATTCAGGATAAAATGTTTACCCAGTTTTTTATTAAGCGTAAGATCTGCCAGGTGATAGCCCTTTAATCTTGAAGGGAGAACCTCTGTTCCACTCAACACATAACTCATTCTTTTCCCTGTGAATTTGTAAAACAGGTTCATATCCAACCCGATCTTTGGAAAACTATAACCAAGGTTAGCATTTGCTTCTGCTGACCATTGAAATTCGGGCAGCGTTTTATCTGCATCGGCATAATCATTATAAAATCCGGTAAATGAGCTGCCGAGAGCTACATTCCAGTTCTTGTTGCGCAGGTTGCCGGTAAGGTTCACCCCCCGGGTTTTATATTCCGCAATATTCAGGTAGATATAAATATTAGGGTCGCTGGCGGAAGGTGCAAAGTCTATCAGGTTCTTCACATCATTATAAAAGCCGCTCAGTGTTACGGCAAAAGAAGTTGCTTCCTTGCTGACAGGTTTCCAGTTCACCGAACCGGTAAAACTATTGGATGTTTCTGCTTTCAGTGCAGGGTTGCCAACGATCTGGTGGTTAGCGTCAAAGAAATTAAAATACAACTCTCTTAAAGAAGGAGAACGGAATCCACTAGCATAGGACAAACGCAGGTCCATATCTTTTGTCAATACGATCTTTGTATTAATTGATGGTATCAATGGAGGTGCATCGTACACTGTATTGCTGATGATCCTGATTCCAGGCCGGATATTTATCTTTTTTGATGGTGTTATTTCAGAGGTAATAAAGAAAGCGTAATCATTTACTGTATTATTACCAAGCTCCAGTCTTTCGCCTTCACCGCTTTCTAGGTTGATATCCACACCTGGCTGAAAGGAAACAATGTCTGATAATTTATAGTAAGCTGTACCCCTAAATGTAAAGCCACTAAAATCTACTTGTGCCTGGCGACCGGTACCCGGATCAAGTCTTATGTCGCCATTCTCCTTATTTACTGTAGTAGAAAAAACCTGCCGGCTGTAATTACTGTATGAAGCCTGTGCCTGAAAGTTAAGTTTGCTATTTGCAAAATAAGAAGCCTGCAGTTGTTGCATCACCCGTTGCGAAAGATACTCCTGATCGTAGGCCAGTGTATCGCCTGAATAAGCATCAGCATATGGCTGATAATTACCGGGATTAGTAATGATCTCATCTAGTCCATCAATACGATAGCGAATACTGAGCTTTCCTTTTGTATATCCAATGAATCCATTGGCAAGCAACTGATCCTTCCGGTGCCATACTAGCTCACGGCCAGTGGCAGTATCCTGCCATCCGCTAAAAAGGTTGCGGCCAAAAGAGCCACCTGTTTCCCAATTCTTGTGCCTGAGAGTAAACCCAGCATATTGATTATGGATACCTTGTTTTATTCCATACTCATTACCGATCGTCTCTTCATGCAATCTTGCAGTCACAGAAAACTTAGCTGCAGTACTTTTCTTTGTAATAATATTAATAACACCAGCCAGCGCATCAGCACCATATACAACTGACATGGGGCCTTCCACAATTTCGATTCTTTCGATTGAATTAATATCTACCTGGTTGATATCAATTTCGTTGGATGTACCCTGTCGGCCCACCATAGGTAATCCGTCGATCAGTATTTTGACATTCTGCCCCTTCAGGCCCAGCATACTAATAGCCGACCCTCCTGTGGACAGATCTTGGGAAAAACGAACATTTAATTCGTTCTTCAACACATCCTGTAAATTGGTGGCCCCCTGTTTGCTTATTCTTTCTTTGGTAATACTACGTACCTGGTATACGGAATTCTTAGCCGACTGTGGCTTGTATTGACCAGTCACCACTACTTCACTTAATTCTTTTGCTTTAGTGGTGTCTTCCGGGGGACGGATGTACACTTTTTGTGCTACTACTGTTTTGCTGATAATGGCGATGACTAATAAAAAGTAGATCTTTCTCATAATGTTGATTTCGGGAGCAAAGGTTATTTCACATTTTATTTCTTTTATCATGTAATTGTCAGGAAGAATGTCATCATTATTGTTTGACAATGCAGTGACCAGTCTGTTGAACAAATCATACCATTTACTGATAAAAGTCATACAGCACACTTATGCTTCTCAGTTGATATACAAATGTGATGCTGAATACTGCTATTATTGTCCCGAATACGGGAAAGCGATTCATGGAAAAATAATGATCGTTATCGACTGCAAAAAACAATGCCGCTGTTTCAGGAAAGCGTTGCGTATAAAAAAGGAGTTGTAGTGATCAAAGCCTGGCCCCCAAGCTGACAAAAAAAGTCCTGCCATCTGCCGGCAATGCACCCGGACCCGGATAACCTCCGGCACGACGGGTGAAATAGACTTCATCTGTAAGGTTATTAATTCCTGTTTTTATATTCAGACCTTTGGATAGCTTAACAGTCGCTGTAAGATCAAGTATCGTATATGCAGGGATCAATCCATTATTACCATTTGCTGTAGGCAGCACAGTATTGTTAGCGTCGCTGTAAGCTTCTCCTACATGACTGAGTTGTGTCGTGATAATAATTTTCTTATATCCGGCTGTTAATCCGCCACGGAAGATATTTTTCGGTGCATTCTCCAATCGTTTTCCTTTGGTGGCAGCGTCTTTATGATTGCTGGCATACACAGCGTCTGTATAACCGTAAGAACCAAATACAATAATATCCGCCTGTTTCTTTTTAGAAAAAGCCCGGAAGGCATTGAACTCCGCATACAACTCCAACCCTTTGCTGGTGCTATTGCCCACATTTGTTATGAGGCGGTAAGATGGTGAACCGGCTACTGTTACCGTACCTATCCGGTTATTATATTGCAAATAATAGCCGCTTATATCAAACTGCAGATAATCTTTTATTTTCCCCCGATATCCGAGATCGATATTATATCCTTTGGAATCTTCCAGGTCGTTATCTACCACATCCGTTGTAGGTGGTGCCTGCAGGTTGGCAAACTGAATAGGGCGATATGCCTGTGAAAAATTAGCATACAATTCAGTGGTTCTTGTGACATGATATTCGGCTCCTATACCGGCCAATAAGAAACTGCGCCTACGGGTAATATTCTGCAACATGATCGCTGACCCACCTGAAGTATACCCATTTCTGCCAGATGCAGCCCCTTCCAGCGATTCATACCGGATACCGGGCACCAGCAGTAATTTATCAGTAATGCGAAAAATATTTTCTACAAACACCGCCGCATTATCCGAACGGAATTCAATATCTCTTGGATAATCGCCAATCACCGTTATATCATACTCTGTTCCTGTAGTTCCTTTACCATCCGCCCGGCGCCAGGTAGTACCTGTGTATAAACGGATACCGCCAGAGAGGGTATTCTTCATCCGTCCCAATGAATAATCCGTAATGATACGGCTTTCCATTCCATAATTCCTGTATTGGTCAATATTCACCACACGATTATTATAGGTGCCTGTTACAGAATTGATGCTGTCGTTAGTAGTAATAGATTGCAGAAAGCCAACACTGTTACGATTGCCTATAGTAGCAAACAGTTTTGTATTCCATTTCGCAGTCTCACTCAAATTATAATTGAGGACCAATGCCGGTGTGGTCCAGGTAATATCAAACCAATTGCGGCTTCGGAGACTTTGTTGTGGATCTGTTTTTAACTGTGTATCTGTAAGACCGCCTGCCTGTTGGCTGCGGATATGCGAACGCATCACTTCCGCTGTTAAGGAAAGTTTGGGAGTGAAATAATAAGTGACAGTACCAAAAGCAGCATTAGTAAAGTAACGGCTGCTATTTCTCCATCCATCCCCATTGCGATGATCAAAGAAAGAATAATAATGCCATTTGCCTGATCTGCCACCAATAGCATTATAACTGTTGAACAAAGCCTTACTGCCAACAGTTTGCTGTGTTTCAAATTCCAGTTTCTTATTGATCTCGCTTCCGTTTCGTAAAATATAATTCACGAGACCGCCGAACTGCGGACCATATTGCAGGGAACCCTGACCACGAACCACTTCTATTCTTTGCACTGCCTGCAACTGTGGGTTGTAATATGCTTCAGGATAACCATATGGATCAGCGGCAATATCATACCCATTCTGACGAATATTGAATTCCCAACTGCGGTTAGGACTTAAACCCCTTGCAGCAATGCCGATCTGAATTCCGCTCGGATCGCTTTCCCAAATATGTATGCCCGGTACTTTGGCTAGCACCTGCCGCATCGTATTGGTCACTACATTACCCTGTACATTATCCAGTACTATAAGAGCATTTTTTTTACCGGCATAAATAGAAGTACCCACTATTTCTGGCAGTTGCTGGTAGTCGCTACGGCTGTTGCGGCCCACCACCGTTATATCGGGTAAATATTTATGAACGGGTTTTATGGAGTCATCATGAAAAACTTTTTTGCTTTCCTGTGCGTTCATTGAAAGGGTGAAACCTGTTGTTACTCCTATTATGACTATCCTCTTAAGCATGTTGATTATTTAAAGGTGCAAAGAGAAAGTAAATAAACCCTCCTGGGTTACGGAAACAGAAAAACGGTTTACGCAAAACGGAAAGAGACAGGCCCATGACAAAAATGGATTAAGGATCATGCTGTGTACGCATACAAGTCAGCCAGAATCTGATTATACTTCTCAGACAGCCACCTGTCACCGCATAAAACAGGCTAATCACAACAAAAAAAGCCGCTCATTGCTGAACGGCCTTTCTCATTATAGTTGGAAATATTACTCCACGATCACAATTCCTTTTGCCATTACTTTCACTTCTTTCTGCGGCTCTTTTATGGCATCGATCTCTTCTTTTGATTTTTTGGCATCTTCTGCATAATGTTTCAACTCTGCTACAGAAGTTGTTTTCAGTTTTACCTCACCATCTATCACTACTGTTTTTCCTTTGGCAGCCAGGGGCAGAAAGAATCCATAATCTTTCATTTTTACCATAGCTGTTTTACCGTCAGCCAGTTCCAGTTTCAACCAGCATCCTTTTTTAGGGCAAACCTCTACTATTTTAGCTTTGATCTTTACATCGTCAAAGGAAGAACCAGCTTCCAGTTTGGCCACCACATCATTGATGTTCAGTGCCCCTTCAGCGGTTGTCTTTTCACCATAGAATTCTCCGGCTTTAGCTTCACCTTCAGGAGGTTGTGCATTCGCAAGGAAACCGAAACCAGCGATAGCCAGCGTAAGGAATAACTTTTTCATGATTATCTTTTTTTGATGTTTTGTGTTTGGAGAGCAAAGATAGCTTTTCGGCTCAAATAGTTGCTAATTGGTTCTCCCTTTTCAACCCAGCCTGTAGCTGGCAGACCTTCCCGGAACCAGAAACCTCAGGGAAAAATGAGATAGGTAAATATTTCTTCTCTTCGATTAGGGCAATTGACATTTTTTTCCGTAGGACCCCGTGTTTTATTCAGGCAATACTGGCTTTTGAAATTCCAAGGGAGGGGCGGAAATAGCCTTGAGAAAGGCCAACAGGTCTTTTTGCTCTTTACCGGTCAGGCCCAGGCTGCGCAGAAGTGGGTCCGCCCCAGGCGGGAACTTGGCAATATTGTAACGGCTTATTACCTGCTCCAGGCTATT
>JAEUVL010000746.1 GCA_016786965.1 Chitinophagaceae bacterium | reverse complement strand
TTCCGTCCAGGTATTCTTTACCTATAATGATGGCCGTAGTAACACCCGCCCTGGTGATGATCTTCACCGGGGCCGTCATCTCAAACTTGTTCCGTGGATGTGTATTCCAAAAGTTTTTATCACTCTGGGTGATCTTTCTCTTTGGCACGTTCCGTAAGTATTTCATATATACCCGCACGGTATCAGCAAAGTATTGCTCCGCCGAATCTGCTTTGTGTTCATTCCTCAGCCGAAATAATTCTTGTATGATCTTTACCTCTGCTCTTTCCTGTGCATGAATTGGCTGCGTAGCTGTACCAACCAAACAACAGAAAAGTATGCGCAGAAAAAAACTCATCGGAAAAAGATTGATACAAAGATAGCCAACTCCTCACCTGGGTTTGTAAACCAGTGAGAGCAAAAACCTGCAAAGAATCCCCTTTTTGTGGTATTGCCTCTTATTCATAATCAAGATAGTTTTGTTTGTTTCTTTCAAATTGCTTCGCCGGTTAAAAAAAATACCTGTAAACTCAGCTACCACTAATGGGACATATTTCAATTGTATATGGAAACATAATCGGCCCTTCATGGAAAACAACTGATCACCATAAACTACAGCGGCTGAATAAAACAGTGATTGAAAATCTGCCTGTCGCGGATGAAGATTTTCCCTGGTTGTCGCAGCGTATGTTCCTGGCACCAGATCCTGATAAAGATCCTCTCTACCGGGAGCAGGTGATCGTCTTTGGCGCTTCCTATAAATCCGTAGAGTATGAATGGGAACAATGGCTGGAAAAATTTGAAACCATCCTCCGCCAATTATATTGGAGCAGCGCCACCGTTCAATTGGAGACTGAACTGGTAGGCAATCACACTTATCAATGGCTGGGCGACATCAACCAGCCCGGCAACTGGACGACGGATGATCCGCACCCCACCACGCTATGGGAATTTGGCGGCGGCCCCAGAAATTTTAATTTATGATCCGGCACCGGGAGAATTAAGTTCATTTTACTGCCGTAAAATAAGGATGATTTCCCGCTCAATCCATAGATTCGCCGGTATATGAAACGTTTCGATGCACTCACAGGCTTTAGGTGTTTGGCGGCTTGTCTCGTTTTTGTGTACCACAACCGAAAATACTGGGCTGACGCTATCCATCCTGAATTGCTGCGGCTGTTCAACGAATTTCATATCGGCGTGGCGTTGTTCTTTGTACTGAGTGGTTTTTTGATCAGCTATACCTATGCAGATGCGCC
>JAEUVL010000740.1 GCA_016786965.1 Chitinophagaceae bacterium | reverse complement strand
GCAATATGTGTAAGGGCGTTAATGTATAACTCATCTTTGGATGAATGAGTGGATTTCTGTTTTACAAATTCTATCCGTTGCAGATCAGCATCGATCAGTGCATCAGGTTTTACATCTTTCAGGTGAAAGGCGATCAGTTTTTGATAGATGAGCAGTGCTTTGTGTTGTAACGAAAGCGAATCCTTGGTGGTAAACTTCCGGGTAATAAAATCGGCAGCGGGATCAAAGGCACTCGCCTGGTTTATTTCAAAGGCATAGGCAGGTTTCTTAATATCCCGTTCGTCATTCTCAAAATAGTTCAGGGCACGGTGTGCCAGCAGGTCATACAGGGTAGGGCGCAGGTGCCTCATATTGCCCTTAATGATGATCGCATCAAAAGGCTCCAGGCGGGTTTGCTGCAACAGTTTTTCTTCCTTTAGTGATTGCTGGTACAGCTCACCAATTTTTTTATGAAAATCCTCTGCATCCCAGGTAGCTATATCCGTTTTACTGAATTTTTCCGTTTTGGTACGATCATATAATTGCCAGCGGTGCTGCTGGTAATAGTTCCAGTACATATCTGCCAGCAGGCTTTTTAAAATGGAAGTCACAGGTTCTTTGCTCAGGCTGATCTCTTTTTCAATCTCAGCCACAGAAAATACTTCATTGTCTTCCCTGTTTTCTGTCTGCAGGCTGGTCATATATACTAATGACTTAATGACCTGCGCATCCTGTTTTTCTTTTTTAGCCAGGTCGTATATTTTTTTCACCTCGGTCAGGGCAGACTTTGGCAGTCCCTTCTCTGTAAAAGCTTCTACTTTTTTCCATTCTTTTTCGTAGTTCTTAACCGGGATTTGGCTGTTTGCACTCATACTTACAATACTAACTAAGCTAAGGGTGAGGAAAAGGTTACTGAATAATTTCATCTTCTAAATTATTTTTTACAAGGTAATTAAACTTAAGCGATGATAAGATGCTTTACCAACGTTGATTTCATATTTTTTGTGCTTTGCTGCAAAGCGCAGAAGTAAAAGGTGGAAATCCCTATTTTTTTCCAGGCGGTTTTGTGTACAAATGACAGGTTTTGAAAACCTTGTCCCGCCTGCACTCCGGCAAAAACCTGCAATCTTCTTTTCAGCAAGCAAATTTGCTTTAACATTTCATTGAATCGATTTTTGGCACGATGGCATGGCTTTGGAAATACTACCCACGTAAACAAAATTGGTACACTTCTAAATTAACGATCATGAAAAAAATCTTTACACTCTTATTTTCTTCTTTGCTTTCACTTTCCCTGCTGGCCTTTGATGGCAGCCGCCTCAGTATCTCTTCTCCTGGTACGAGTACTGAAATGAAGATTGAAATTGATGGCCGGAAATTCAGCATGAAGAATAATTCCATTACGGTTAGCTACCTGGCCGAAGGACGTCACAATATCAAGATATACCGGGATAAAAAAAGAGGTGGTTTTGGAAGAAGGGAGGATGTAATTTATCAAAGTACTATTTTCCTGAAAAGAGGCTTTCACCTCGATATCACCGTGAACCGTTTTGGTAAAGTAATGACCGATGAGCGCAGAATAGACCGTGATGATGATTACTATCAGGATGAAGATGAATACTATGACAACGACAACGACAATGGTGGCTGGAACGGTGGCCGTGGTAATGTAATGAGCGGCCGTGAATTTGAAACACTAAAAGAATCACTCCGTAAGGAATGGTTTGAGAACAACAGGATCACTTCTGTAAAGACCGTGACTGATAAGAACAACTTTACCACGCAGCAGGTAAAAGAACTGATGTTGCTCTTTACTTTCGAAAACAACAGGCTGGAAGTAGCTAAATATGCTTACCGTAAAACGGTGGACAAACAAAACTACTACCAACTGAATGAGGCGCTGACCTTCAGCAGCAGCAAAGATGAACTGGCCCGTTTTATCCGTGAATCCCGTTTCTAAATCCCGCAATATTCTCACACACTATACACAAGGGTTAAAAAAGAACCGCTCCGTTTTTACGGAGCGGTTTCGTTTATAATAATATTTGAAAGAACGTATTATTTACCATTCACTACTTCCGCCATTTTCTTACCGATATCCGCAGGGCTGCTTACTACATGAATACCGCACTCACTCATGATCTTCATTTTAGCAGCTGCAGTATCATCTGCGCCACCAACGATGGCACCGGCATGGCCCATCCGGCGGCCGGGAGGTGCTGTTTGGCCCGCAATAAATCCTACTACCGGCTTTTTATTACCTGTTTCTTTGATCCAGCGGGCTGCCTCTGCTTCCATGCCGCCGCCGATCTCTCCGATCATTACGATCGCATCGGTATCAGCATCGTTCATAAACAGTTCGATTGCCTCTTTAGTCGTAGTACCAATAATGGGGTCGCCGCCAATACCCACGGCAGTTGAGATGCCCAATCCGGCTTTGGCTACCTGGTCGGCCGCCTCGTAAGTAAGGGTACCAGACTTAGACACGATGCCAATACGGCCTGGCTTGAAAATAAAGCCGGGCATAATACCTACTTTACATTCATCTGATGTGATGACACCAGGGCAGTTGGGGCCTACCAGCCTTGTATTTTTACCTTGCAAATAGTTCTTCACTTTTACCATATCCTGTACAGGGATGCCTTCTGTAATGCACACTACCAGTTTAATTCCTGCATCAGCTGATTCCATGATGGCATCAGCAGCAAAAGCGGGTGGAACGAAAATGATACTAACATCGGCCCCGGTTGTTTTTACACAGTCAGCCACTGTATTAAAAACCGGCTTATCCAGGTGGCTGCTGCCGCCTTTGCCGGGAGTAACCCCGCCCACCACATTCGTTCCGTACTCGATCATTTGTGTAGCATGAAAAGTGCCTTCCGTGCCGGTAAAGCCCTGTACTAATATCTTAGAGTTTTTATTAACAAGAATGCTCATTGCCAGTCATTTTTTTAGGTCTGGCAAAAGTAAGCAATTCAGCTATTGGTATTACTCGTACTTCAGGAAAAGCATTTCTTTATGGAAATAGCCATAGGCCGGGCCGATGGTGGTTCCGGAGTTGGTAATGCTGCTCCTTCCTACCGAGTCGGTACGGCTATAGGTATTGATATTAGTACCCGGGGTTGGAATGAAGATGTCTCTGAAAAAAACGGCATCTGCCCCATTTTTCTTCGCTTTTTCAATGGCATATTTCAGCATTTTATCATGGTTTACCTGGCCCCGCCAGTTAGGCTCCATATAGCCTTTGCCAACTATCACATACTTTCTTTTAATGGCACTCTCGTCCACATATACATCCACCTTATCGGTCGGGGTGTTTTTGCTGCCTACATAGCGGACAATGGAAACGGTGCAGGAAGAGAATAGGATCGACAAGAAGAAGAGGGGGTAAATTTTATTCATACAGCCTTTTTTTAGTTAGGCTAAACGGCCGCATGAATTGTTCCAATAATGTATTTACGAACCAAATCGTTTGTTAATGGTGGCTACTGGCCCGTAGTGGTTGGGGGTGGTTGTTTTCCCATCAGTTGGTCCATGTTGCGGTGGTTAGGTATCTGTCCGGTCTCTTCCAGCATCCGCATGTCTTTGGCATCTTGTAAAAATTCAGACGCAAAGATGAAACTGTTCAGCCGCTCATTCTTGCTGAAGATGATCTCTTTATTATTTCCTTCCCACTCTTTCCGGCCCTGGTACATGTATAAAATATAGTTGCCGATCTCCATCACACTGTTCATGTCATGTGTA